>NZ_JAUSTO010000016.1:0-44022 GCF_030812885.1 Moryella indoligenes | reverse complement strand
CAGAACTGGATCAATCAACTCCCCCGAAAGTCCTTTCACTACAGTTCGCCGGAGGAATTATTTCAGACTGTCCTACTTGATCTTGCAATCTAGACTGCAGAATTACAGCTGAGGTCACAGTTTTACCCCAAAAGCAAATCCCGTCCACATGAAAAATTAATGTGGGTGGGAAGATGCGCCTGCTGCTGTCATCTGTCCGCTGCTCTCAGCTGCTCCGCGAGAGTTTGCCCGCTCTTCTGTCTCGTGATCTCGACCAGGTGAAGGCGGGTGATGTCGACGATCTGCGTTTTGACCGGATCCAGCAACGCCAGGGCATGCAGTCTGTCCATCAGAGCCGCCCGGTCCTCCCGGCGTCTGAGATCGATGAAGTCCACCAGTATGATACCGGAGAGATTGCGCAGCCTGAGCTGACGCATCACCTCGTCTGCCGCCTCGAGATCGGTCTTTCGTATGGTCTCCTGCCGGTCATTTCCCTGTATATTCTTTCCGGTGTTGACGTCGATTACGGTCATAGCTTCGACAGGGTCAATGATGAGTGTTCCGCCGCTCTTCAGCCATACTCTGCGCTCCGTCGCCTCCTTCAGCGCAGTCTCAAGAGACCAGAGGGCTGTCAGCGGAAGTGCTTCGTCCGCATAAAATCGGACCGGGACAGAGGAGCTGAGGCTTAGTACGGGAGGGCTTTCGCGCCGGAAGCGCGCCGGAAGCCTCTCCTGATAGAGCTCCGGGAGCCGGGGTTCCTCTCCTGTCAGTGCGGCATAGACCGCAGGGATGTCTGTGATGATCTCGTCGGGGAGCGGAGTGGTCTCTGCCAGCTGTGCAAAGAAGGGCAATGTGCGCCTCAACAGTGCGGGCGCCTTTGAGAAAACAGCCTTTTGCAGCAGCTCCTCTTCCTTAAGCTCCGGGAACTCGGAGCCCGCCAGCGGGCCCTTTGTCTTGTGCGCATCCTTCTTTATCTTGACCAGAATCTCATCTCCCGCCTTCAGGCTGTTCTGCACTGTGCCGTCCGCGTGGTGCAGAGTCTTCTCCCGGCCAAAGCTCAGGTACGCCGGCTGCTTCTCTCCGATATCCAGAAAAGCCGCATCCAGGTTTTTCAAAATATTCTGAACCCGGGCGAGGTAGATATTCCCGACGAGGGAGCTTCCTTCCCGCTCGTAATTCAGGAGGATGATCTTTCCCTCTGCTGAGAGGCTGCTCAGAATTCCGCCCCGAAAGGCGCAGATGATCAGTTTATTCAATGCGTTCTCCATAGGACTCCAATGTGTTCATATCGGCATCATAGAGCTCAGTGCGCACCACGCGATTCCTGTGCGCTGCGAAGATGCTGCCTTCCGCGGTCTGAAACAGCGCATTCAGGAGAAACTCCGGCTTCAGATTGGCTTCGCTTCCCTGTGCGATGCGCATAAAAAGACCGTCCGCCTCTGCATGGAGCTGAAAGATCATGGGACGGATGTCGAGCTCCCGCTCTCTGCCGTTCTTTCCCTTTTTCACAATCGGAATTGTTTCCTGCTGCAGGAGACTTGCGCAGGCACGGGAGAGGCTCTGCTCTGCTCCGGCAGAGAGCAGGGGCCAGTGGAGCGCCGCCGTCTCCTCAGTCTCTGAAGTCGGGAGAGCTCCCTGAAAGAGAGGATCCGGTGCTCCCTTGTCGGGCAGAAAATGCACGCGGTAATCTGCCGCATGAACTGTTGACATGCAGTTTTTGGTGTCATCCGGGATGCGGAGAAAACTCAGAATTTCCATGCCCTCCGCCATCTGTGCATTCAGGCGCCGCACCGCCTCGTCCGAGCTCAGCTGCCCCTCCGCCTCATCCGTGAGACGGATATCAAAATACTCAGCGAGTCCTTCCAGCCCCATGCCGAGCGGAGCAGCAAAGGACATGATCTGATGCGGCGAGTAGCCCTCGGAATAGGCAATCGGAAGCTCCGCTCTGCGGTTTGCCTTCTGAAAGTAGCGCATGATATCGAGATGACCTACAAAGCGCAGATTTCCCTGCTTTGAGAATTTAATCCTTACCTTCATAGCATACACCTCCGTGATAGCGCATAGCGCCGCAGCCCGCGCAGTGCTCGCGGCAGTTGGGCGTTACTTTTCCCTCGAGCGCCGTGAGCCACTCCCGCGTGAGGAAGGCCTTGCTCACACCACAGTCGATGAAGTCCCAGGGGAAAAGCTCGGTCAGCTTCCGCTCGCGCAGCGTATAAAATTCGGGATCCACACCGCACGCGCGGAAGCAGTCCATCCAGAGCTCACTGTCAAAATACTCCGTCCAGGAGTCGTAAAGGGCCCCTCTTCTGTAGGCGAGCTCTATGACCCTTGCAACTCTTCTGTCGCCGCGGGCAAAGACGCCCTCCAGTATGGTCGTGCTCGCGTCGTGATACTGATAGCGGAGACTCTTCCAGTTCTTCTGTTCCCGGAAGTGCTCCTTCACAACGCGCGCCCGGTCGAGATATTCTTCCTTTCTGCACATGGAGGCCCACTGAAAAGGGGTGAAGGGCTTCGGAACAAAGAAGGAGGAGCTTGCGGAGATCTGTACTCTTCCACCGCGCTCAGACTTTGGAATCTCTTCATAAAACATATCTGCGACGCGCTCGCAGAGCTCGGGAATCCCCTTCCTGTCCGCCTCTGTCTCGGTCGGAAGACCTAGCATAAAGTAAAATTTCACCTTGGTCCAGCCCCCGCGGAAGGCGCTGAGCGCTCCCAGCATGATATCCTCCTCCGAGAGCCCCTTGTTGATCACATCGCGAAGCCGCTGGGTTCCGGCCTCCGGCGCAAAGGTCAGAGAGCTCTTCTTCACATCCTGAATCTTGCTCATGACATCCAGAGAAAAGGCGTCAATGCGCAGGGAGGGGAGGGAAATGTTGATCTTCCGCTCCTTTGTGTATTGAATGAGGTATTCGAGAAATTCCTGAAGGCCGGAGTAGTCGCTGGAGCTCAGGGAGCTCAGGGATATTTCAGCATTTCCCGTGATTTTCAGGAGCTTTTCGGCATAACGCTTCAGATATTCGACAGAGTGTTCCCGCTGCGGGCGGTAGACATTGCCCGCCTGACAGAAGCGGCAGCCGCGGATGCAGCCGCGCATCAGCTCGACGACCGTGCGGTCCTGCGTCACGCGGATGAACGGAACCAGAGGGTCATCAATAAAGGCCGCCTCGTCCATCTGAGAGACCACCTGCCTCGCGACTGTAGCGGGAGCCTCGGGACAGAGCGGCGTAAAGGCGCGGAGGGTTCCGTCCTCGTGATACTCCGGCTGATAGAAACGGGGCACATAGATGCCCGGAACGGAGGCGGCCGCTCTCAGAAATTCCATGCGGCTTCTGCCCTCATTTTTGAAGCGGATGTAGAGATCAATCAGCTGAAAATAGGATACCTCGCCCTCTCCCATATAGAAAAGGTCAAAGAAATCTGCAATTGGTTCCGGATTGTAGGTGCAGGGGCCGCCGCCGATGACGACAGGATCCGCTTCTGTTCTCTCCTCTGCGTGCAGGGGAATGCCGGAGAGCTCCAGTACCTGAAGAATGTTCGTGTAGCACATCTCGTACTGAAGTGTGATTCCCAGAAAGTCACACTCCCGCACAGGACGCTGACTCTCCAGCGTGAAGAGAGGGATATGTCTCTCCCGCATGAGACGGTCCAGATCTGTCCACGGAGAAAAGACACGCTCACAGTAGACATCCTCCCGCCGGTTGAACATGCTGTAAAGTATCTGTATGCCGAGATGGCTCATGCCGATCTCGTAGACATCCGGAAAACACATGGCGAAGCGCACTGCGACCTGATCCGGGTCTTTTTTTACCATATTGATCTCACCGCCGATGTAGCGGGCGGGCTGCTCAATTTGTAGGAGCAGTTCATCATCCAAAGCTAATTTCTGCATAGTCCTGCTTTCTTCTCTGTGACTCCTGTATGTATTTCTCTGTCAATCAGCGGGAAGCTCGTCCGGCTGCTCCAGCTCCTCTGAAAGCTCAAGATAGGCCTCCAGCTGCTCAAGATAGTGTGCGGGGACCTCTCTGCTTCGCCGGATCGGGAAGCGCCTGTCCATTTCATCGTAGGTAAAGCTCTTCCTTCCTCCCGCCTCCATGCGTCTCCAGTAGCGCATGAGGGAGCGATACGGCAGAAAGTAGAGCTCGTCCCGCTTTGTGAAGCTGATGATCAGAAAGGCAATGCCGCGCTGCTCCTCGAACTCCTTCATGAACTGCATCTGATGTGCGTGAATGTTGGCGAGCGGAAAGCAGTCCGATGCGCACTCCTTCGCATCAAAGCAGACCGGAATGCTCTGCACGACGCCGATGTAGTCGACAGTACTCTGTTTATCAAAGTAGGCGAGGGTGATGTGTCTCGAGCTCCGGTCGATCTCCATGGGCGTGATCGGAGTCGGAATCTTCTGAATCAGAGCAATCTGGCTGTTCCGGTATATTTCATTTGAGAGATTCAGAAGCTCCTCGAGACCGGAGCCCCGGAGCCCTCTTGTTTTCCAGGTTCCCAAGCGTTACCTCCTTCAGATGAAACTCTGTCTCTGGAAAGACGGACTTAAAATCCTCAGGCCAGGGGCTTCGCAGCGTCTTCCCGCTGAGTCCAGCGAGCACGCCCGCGCAGCGCGGAAAGCGGAGGATGTAGGCGTGCAGCAGCTGTCTTCGTATGCCGTGCTCTGCGGCAATGCGGCGGTTCAGGGCAGTGTCTCCGTACTTCGGGTCTCCCAGCAGCGGGTGTCCGAGGGCAGAGAGCTGCGCGCGGATCTGATGGGTGCGCCCCGTAATGAGATGTATGAGAAGCAGGGTGCAGTCCTCTGCTTCTGCAAGCGGAACGAAGGCAGTGCGTATGGCTCTGTCCTCCGGGCCTTCCGGAACGCTACGCACTGTGACCTGATTTGTCGCGCTGTTCTTACTCAGAAAAGCACGGACTTCCTGTGCCTTCCTCATCCGTCCTTTGACACAGGCCAGGTAATATTTCTCTACGCTTCTCTCTCTCAGACAGGCGGAGAGAGTCTGCAGGGCCGGCAGCGTCTTCCCGGCGAGGAGCAGGCCACTGGTATTTCTGTCCAGCCGGTTTGCAATCGCGGGGCGAAAGCTCCTGAGACTCTCTTCCGTGACGCTTCCCTGCTCCATCAGGTAGGCGAGCAGCAGCTCATTTGCGGAGATGTCTCCGGCAGCAGCTTTCTGTGAGAGCATGCCTGCGGGCTTGTCAAGAATCAGTATTCCTTCGTCCTCATAGAGTATGTTCCGGCGGAAGTCAGAGGAAACAGGGGGCAGCACGCACGCACGCCTCGCTTCTACGCTGCCCTGGAGCTTCGCAAAGCTCTCATCGGAGAACCAGAAGCGAACAATATCTCCCTCTGAAAGCTTCTCCGCACCACTCTGTTTTCTGTCATTGACCGTGATATTCTTTTTCCGCAGCATTTTATAGAGAAAGCCCGTTGAAGCGCTGCGCAGATATTTCCCCAGAAATTTATCCAGTCGCTGCCCCGCTTCATTCGGGCCAATTCGAAATTCCTTCACTGCTTTTTCCTCTCTTATATATCAGTCGTAAAAGTGAAGACAGAGCTCCCAGGGGAGCAGCTTTGTAAAAATCCGCACGGCCTTCATCGCCGCACCGGGAACGGATACTGCTTTGCCTGAGGGGGAGGAGAATGCATCAAAGAGCGCTTTTGAGACAACGCGCTCCGTTTTTGTCATGAAAAAGCGCTTGTAGGCAGGAGCAGGGGCATGTTCCTCCGCAATAGAGAAAAATTCCGTGTCCACGGGTCCGGGACAGACTGCAGTCACTGCGATTCCGCGGTCAGCGAGCTCTCTTCTCAGGGCGAGGCTATAGGACAGCACATAGGATTTTGTCGCCGCGTAGACTGCAAAGCCCGGTTGAGGAAGAAAGGCAGCGGCAGAGGCAAAGTGAATGATGCGGCTCTTTTTTTTCATAAAGGGCAGCACAGCTTCTGTCAGCTGTGTGAGTGCAGTGCAGTTCAATGTGATCATGCCCTGGAGGTCGGCAGGGCTTATCTCTCCTGCGCGGCCCAGCTTGCCGAAGCCGGCGGCGTTTCCGAGTATGCACACCGTCGCCTGTGCTTTTATGAGCGCTTTTGTCAGTTTCGGTATGGTCTCCGGATCTAAGAGATCTCCCGGAAAGACACGGATGCGCCCGGGAAATTCTCTCTCAAGACTCCTGAGACGCTCTTCTCTTCTGGCATTTATCCATATCTCCTCAATGGAGGGAAAGCGGTACGCAATCTGTATTGCGAGCTCGCGTCCCATGCCGGAGGAGGCTCCGCTGATCAGTGCAATCTTCATAGCAGCTCCCTGTAGTCTGTAATCATGTAATCAGAAAGTGTCCGCTTCTCCTCCTCCATAGCCTCGGAGAAGCTGTCGCGTACCGCACAGACCGTCATGCCCGCCCGCTTTCCGGCAAGTATGCCCTCCGGTATATCCTCAAAGACCAGACAGTGCGCCGGGCTCAGGTTAAGGCGGCGTGCAGCCTCAAGATAAATGTCCGGCTTTGGCTTGCCGGCATTTACCTCGGAAGCAGTCACAATAATTTCAAAATAATCCCGTATTTCAAGGCTTTCCAGCACTGCATTCACCATGCGCATCGCGTTGCTGGTGGCAATGGCAATGCGCTTTTTCTGTGTGCGAAGCGCACGCAGAAATTCTACAGCGCCGGGCTTTGGCGGAACCTTGCTGCGATAGAATAAAACCGCCATTTCCTCCCAGTCTCGCATCATCGTCTGAACATCGTCCGGAAGCTGAAAGCGCTCCTTGAAGTAGTCTGCGACCTCGGGAAAGCTCATTCCGGCTATCTTTAACTGCAGATCCTCGGGATATTCGATGCCGAAGCGCGCGAGGTAGTTCTGATCAAGCTCATGCCACATCCACATGGAGTCAACGAGGGTGCCATCGAGATCGAAAATGCAGGCGGCATAATCCTCCGGGCGCGGCAGCTCCGTTCCAGGACCGGACATCTTCTCTGCGGGTGCTTTTGCTGTTCTACCTGCTTCAAAATCCTTCAGGAGCCGAAGCTCCTTCTCCGTGAGCTGCCGGTAAGTACCG
Source organism: Moryella indoligenes (assembly GCF_030812885.1). Taxonomy (NCBI): domain Bacteria; kingdom Bacillati; phylum Bacillota; class Clostridia; order Lachnospirales; family Lachnospiraceae; genus Moryella; species Moryella indoligenes. The sequence continues at coordinate 36,997 of NZ_JAUSTO010000016.1, read as the reverse complement.
GGGTCAAGCTTCAGGTCGCTGAGACTTAGCGGGCCCATACGAAGGCGCTTGAGCTTTGTCACGGTACATCCGAGCGCCTGAAACATACGCTTCACCTGATGGAACTTTCCTTCCTGGATGGTGAGCCTCGTCGGATTTTCTGTTCCTGACAGCAGAGCGGGCCTGCAGAGCGTTCCGTCCTCCAGCTCTATGCCGGATGCAAAATGCTCTGTGGCATCTGCGGGAAGCGTGCCGCTGTAATATACCTCATACTCTTTATCGACCTGCTTTCCCGGCGCGAGAAGGCGGTGCACCAGAGCGCCGTCATCCGTCACAAGCAGCAGTCCTTCCGTGTCGAGATCCAGTCGCCCGCAGGGAGCCATATTCTTTCGGGTGAGACCCATATAAGAGATGACTGTCTCCCGGTGTCTGTCCTCTGTGGCGCTCAGAATACCGGCAGGTTTGTTCAGAACCCAGTACTCATGGCTCTTATATTGAAAGGGGAGTCCGTCCAGAGTCAGGACGTCCCGCTCCGGGTCAAGCTTCTCCTCCGGACGCTGCACAGCAGTTCCGTTCTTCAGAAGACGCCCTGCTCTTATCAGTTTTTTGACTTCTGTCCTGCTCCCGTATCCGGCTGCGGTGAGCAGTCTGTCTGCACGAAGCTCCTTCATCACTGCATTCTCCATCCAGGCAGATACATGTTTTTGAGGCGCATGCGGTCCTGCTTCACAAAACCGAGCGGAAAGCCGTCCGCACACAGCAGGCGGTAGCCCTGCCCCGCCTCAGATGCCTCAATGGTCTCTCCCTTCAGATATCGTATGACCTCCGGGCTGTCCGCAGAGAGATCAATGGGATCTGTCCACTCCTCTTTTCTGAGATTCATGGCCAGGGCCTGCGAGGGACGGAAGCGTCCGTTTTTCAGCTGTCCCAGAAGAAGACCCGTTCTTAAGTAACGAAGGCCGGCATGGAGCTGTGCAGTTTCCGGAATCAGAAGCACATACTCTCCCTGCACGAGGATACGGGACAGATCAATCTCCCGCCTGAGCTTCTGAAAGAAAAGCGCAGCATCACCGAGCTCTCCTTTTTTCAGAGGACGCTGCCATTTTGTGCTATAGCGTCCGTCATCTCCGGAGACAGCTGGCTGTTTCTTCAGTCTTGCGACGAAGTGCCCCTCCGCCCTCGCGTGATGCGGAAACAGACGCACACAGCCGGGAAGGATCCAGGAGTTTGTGAAGCCGGGCCGCAGCGGAATTGGATCCAGCGTAAAGTCCGGATGAGTGGAGAGAAACATCTCGATCTGATCCTCGTCTTCTCTGCGATTATAGGTGCAGGTGGAGTACAGAAGCGTTCCTCCCGGTTTCAGCATCCTGGCAGCGTCATTCAGAAGAAGCTTCTGAGTCGGACAATAAAAATCCTTTCCATGCTCCACCCAGGCGCGTATGACTGCAGGATGCTTTCGGAACATTCCCTCTCCGGAGCACGGGGCATCCACAAGTATGCGGTCAAAGTAGAGCGGATACTCCGCTGCCAGCTTTGCAGAATCCTCACAGCAAATCAGGACATTTCCGATTCCCGCGAGCTCGACATTTTTCAGCAGTGCCTTTGCCCGGGACGCACTCAGATCATTGGACACCAGCACCCCACGGCCGTTCAGATCCGCACCGATCTGTGTGGTCTTACCTCCGGGCGCCGCGCAGAGATCCAAAACGCGCTCCCCCTCTCTTGTACCGAGCAGTGCAGCGCTGGACATGGCAGAGGGTTCCTGAATATAGTAGAGTCCTGCGTAGTAGTAGGGATGCTTTGTGAAACGGCTCTCCTCCGTCAGGTAAAACCCGTTCTCTGTCCATGGAACCGGATCGGAAAGCTTAAGGCGGGAGCGTGCGAAGCCGGCATCTGCCTTCAGGCTGTTCATGCGGAGACCGGACATGGGACGTTCCTCAAGGGAAGCAAGATATGTGCTGTATTCCTCGCCAAGAAGCGCCTGCATCTCCTCTAAAAATTCCTCGGGTAATCTGGATATCTGCACCTTTCCTCCTAACAAACCCTGAAATAATCATTTTCGTAATATGAGATAAAAAGAGTTTGCACATCGGCAAACTCTTCTTTCAGCTCTGACTTTATGAGCACAGCTTTAATTCTGAGAGGGAAGCTCCGGACCGTTATCCTGTGCCGCCATGCCCTGAGCGAGCTCCTGCCGGTTGGAGGAGACGATATCATAGCTGGATTTCAGGGAGGCCTGAAGGTTCTCAAATCTTGACTGGGACTCCGTGACCGTGTGGCTGATGATGGTCTGCAGACTCTTCAGCATATCGTCTGTGTAGCGGATGGAGCCAAGCTTTATGCCATTTGCCTCGTAGGTTGCATTCTCAACAATGCTCTGCGCCTGCGCTCTGGCGTCCTCCACAAGCTTGTTTGCAGTCGCATAAGCGCGCTGCATGATCTCATGCTCATCGACAAGCTGGGAAGTCATTTTATTCGCCTCTGCAATCATGGCGTCTGCCTTTGTCTTCGCATCTGTCATAATCGCAGTCTGGTTGCTGATGATCTTCTGGCACTGGCGCACCTCATCCGGAATGGACATCCGGAGCTCCACAAGCTTTTCGCTGAGCTCCTCCTTCTGCACAATGATCTTGGTGCTTGAAAAGGTGGAGGGCTTGCAGTCCTCGATGTATTCTTCAATCTCTCCGATGATCTGTTCTATTCTATTCATTGCGTCTGTGCTTCTCCCCGATTTTTTGCTGGATTCTCTCGGCGACCCGCTGATCGACAAACGCGGAGATATCGCCGTTGTAGGTTGCTATTTCTTTTACAATACTGGAGCTTAAGTAGGAATATTTCAGGTTGGTGGTCAGAAATATCGTGTCAATATCCGGTGCAATCACACGGTTGGTCTGGGCAATCTGGAGCTCGTACTCAAAATCCGTGACTGCACGCAGCCCGCGCACCATAAACTGTGCATTTCTCTCATGACAGTACTTGATTGACAGCCCATCGAAGCTCTCCACCTCAATATTGGAGATGTGCGCTGTGATCTCACGTAACATTGTAACACGTTCCTTGGTACTGAACAACGGAGTTTTTGCGTTGTTATTCAGCACTGCAATAATAAGACGGTCAAACATTTTGGATGCGCGACAGATGATGTCCAGATGTCCATTCGTCACGGGATCAAAGCTGCCGGGGTAAACTGCCGTTGTCATTGGATTTACGCCTTTCCGAGGAATATGTGTTTGTTGGTCTTATATTCCTTGCTCCTGATAATTTTATATCCAATTTCTTCAAAATGCGCAATATCGGCCTCTGCCTTCATCTCAATGATGATGAGACTGCCCGCATTGATCAGCGGACTGCGGATCAGAGCCTCAAGCACGCGGTCCTCAAGCCCCAGTCCATAGGGGGGATCAAGGAAAATGATGTCATAAGCTGCAGCAGTCCCCACAGAGAGTCGCTGCACTGCTGCAACTGCGTCTCCCGTGATGAGCTCTGCCGCGTCTTTGAGCCGCGTGTGCTCCAAATTTTCCTGTATGATTTTTGCGGCCTTCGGGTTCTTCTCAACGATGGTGGCGTGAGAGGCACCGCGGGACAGAGCTTCAATTGCTATGCCGCCGCTGCCTGCAAAGAGATCCAGAAAACGACAGCCCGGAATGCAGCTCTGCAGGATATTGAAGAGCGTCTCCTTGATGCGGTCTGTTGTGGGGCGCGTATCCTCTCCAGGTAAGGTCTTAAGCAGCAGCCTTCTGGCGCTTCCTGCTATTACTCTCATAAGTGCTCCTTTCAGAGACCGGGGCCGGCTTCAGCTGCGGAGGCTTCCGGCCTGGCGGGAGCCGGCTGAACAGTTCCCGGACCCGCAGTATAACTGTTTTCAGTGACTGTGCCGGGCCCTCTGTCCTCTTCCGCCGCGGGAATGGGTGCAACGGTTGCGCGGCTGCTGTCCGGCGTCTGATTGGATTCATTTCTTCTCTCCGCCTCCTGGGATTCCCGGATTACATCTCCGGGACCGCGCTGCTCGGTGGGCTGTGTGGCCTGGGGAGCGGTTTCTGTCGGAGCTGCACTGCTCTCCGCCGCACTGCTCTCTTTTGTCGCAGCAGGCTGTGTACCGCTGCCCTTGCTCTCCGTGCCGGCAAGTGTGTAGATAATGACAGGGGTACCGGTGCTGACCGTCTCAAAAAGCTGCTTTGCTGCGCCCGGCGGGAGATTCAGACAGCCGTGGGAACCTCCGGTTTTGTAAATAGAACCGCCAAAGCTGCTTCTCCAGCCTGCGTCATGAAGTCCCTCCCCGTTGTGAAAGGGCATCCAGTAACTGACGGGAGTCGCATAATTTGCTCCGCGGAGCGTTGCATTTCGCTGTTTGTAGTTGATTTGATAGATGCCAGTATGTGTGACCGTCCCTCTTGAGACATTACCGGAAACCAAATCTGTCGAGAGCAGCTGTTTTCCATTTTTATAATAATAGAGATGCTGTGCGGTGAGATTCACCTCAATATAGCTGTCTCCGAAGTCTGCAGCTCCGTGAGAGGCGGCTTTTTTTGAAAATTCCGGAGTCCGCTGGACTCTCTCTCCGTTCTCTATTGCGGATTTAAGCCATGCGCTTTCTGCGGCCTGATCCATCTGCCAGCCATAACTCCCGTTCTGAATGGTGATGGTTGCTCCCCAGCTGGTCTTAAAGGGTCGGGGCTTATTGTAGCTGTCGTATTGCTCTGCCAGGCTGTGCACAAAGGCTGTGAGCGCGGTCTCATCGATGACGGCATTTCCATCTGCATCCAGAGAGAGCCAGTTTTTGATGGTGCTGCCACTTAGGCTTATTCCCTTGTCGCTGTAATTGATCTCCGCGCCGGCGTAGCGGTTCATATTCTCACAGGCAGCAATGACGGAGGCATCTCCGGCATGAAGCCTTGGTTCCTCATAGACCCCGGCGTCCTCCAGCTTTAGTTCCGGGGACAGGGATGCAACCGCATTCCCTATGGCCTTTTTTGTCGTTGGTATGTCCAGCGCGGTCCCTTTCTGCTCCGGGCTTATGCTATAGCCGCCCGCGCTGTAGGATACCCCGGCGTCAATCGGGTACAGAAAGCGTGAACTGTCAAGAAAGGGAAGTGCACGCAGGGTCTCATCGAACAGTGTCTCATCGATCGCTGTGATAGTATCTATCTGATAGTCCGTTGCCTGTGCCAGCTTCAGCCCCCACTGCATCGGCGACTGCGCCGCAATCAGTCTGTCAAAACTGTCATCAAAAATACAGCGAAGCCCTATCTCTTCGCCGTGAATTGCGACGGGCTCCGTCTCTCTCGCAAGAATACGCAGCTCATAGTTTTTCACCTGCTCATTCAGAAGCTGCTCCGCCTCCCGCGCGCTCCGGCCGGAGACATCAATTCCATTGATGCTGCTCCGGGGAAAGAAGACACTGTGATAGGACTGCGCCTTCAGCGTATACACTGCGACAGCGAGCACTGCCGCTGCCGCTGATACTGCCGCAATGCGGCGAAGCGGATGATGTCGATGCTCCTGCGAGCGGTCTCCGTCTGTGAGTTCCTCCTCTGTGAGCGTCTCTGAATCTGCGACGACAGCCGTCTCTAAAGCTGTGCTTTCTGTCACAGCTTCTTTCCTGTCATCCCTCACGTCAGCATCCGGAGACGAGGCTGCTTCTGCAGCTGTGTATGACTCTGAACACTCGCTCTCATCCGCAGGAGAAACGCTTTCTTCCTCCCCCAGATCGTCGAGCTCCTCTATAAAGAACTCTTTTTCGGAGTCCTCCTGATTTAATTTATTTTCCATGCCTGTCTGTTTTCCTGTTTCATTTAAAGAATCACTTCTCGCTGAAATGCTTTGTTCACTCCGAAGGGAAGCGCATATTGCTCCAGCACTTCCTGTGCAGTCTGAAGTATCAAGTAGTCATTATAAATGTCGCCGAGACTGAATGTCAACTCTCCGCTCTGCTCTGCTCCGAAGAGCTCTCCCGGGCCACGCAGCTTCAGATCTGCTGCGGCGATTTCGAAGCCATCGTTCGACTGACCCAGAATTTCCAGACGCTTTTTTGCGCGCGCAGACTGCCTGCCCTGCACAAAAATACAGTAGGACTGACTCTCTCCGCGCCCCACGCGTCCGCGAAGCTGATGGAGAGATGCGAGGCCGAAGCGCTCCGCATTTTCGATCATCATTACAGTGGCATTTGGGACATCAACCCCGACCTCCACGACCGTAGTGGCGACCAGTATCTGTATCTTGCGCTCCGCGAAGGCCTCCATGATCGCAGTCTTTTCGCTCTCCTTCATGCGCCCGTGAAGGCACCCGACTCTGCCGATTCCTTGAAAGAGCACAGAGAGCTTCCTGCTGTAGTCCAGAACATTTTCCGCGTCACAGAGCTCACTCTCCTCCACAAGCGGACAGATGATATAGGCCTGATGTCCCTCTGCAAGCTCTCTTTTGATGTGCAGGAAGGCCTTCGGGCGTTCACGTCTTGTGATGAGCGCATTTTTGACCGGTAGTCTTCCGGCAGGGCGCGTGTCGATTGTGGAGATGTCCAGATCCCCGTAGAGTATCACGGCCAGAGTGCGCGGGATTGGCGTTGCACTCATAACAAGCATGTGTGGATGTGATCCCTTGGCTGCAAGCTGCTCTCTCTGCCGCACACCGAAGCGGTGCTGCTCGTCTGTGATGACCAGGGAGAGACTGTGAAAATCTACGCTTTCCTGTATGAGGGCATGTGTACCAATGATGATATCTGCCTGATGTGTCCGTATGGCCTCCTGCGCTGCATGCTTCTCTCCCGCACTGAGAGAACCGGTGAGAAGCAGAATGGAGGGCTTTTTTCCCGCGGCTGCAAAGAGAGTGTGAAGTGTTTTCACATGCTGTCTTGCCAGAACCTCTGTGGGGACCATGATCGCACTCTGCCAGCCATTTCGAAATGCAGTGTACAGCATCGCTGCGGCGACGGCTGTCTTGCCTGAGCCGACGTCCCCCTGGATCAGGCGGTTCATGACGCAGCCGGAAGCAAGGTCCTTCGCACATTCACTCACGACGCGCTGCTGAGCCTCTGTGAGATCAAAGGGCAGAAAGGCGGCGTACTCTTTCAGCGGCGCCTCTGTCTGCATGCAAAACACAGAGCGTATCCCGGCGGAGCGGAGCTTCATCTCCCGTACCATATGCAAAAATGAGTAGAACTCATTGAAGGCGATCCGTTTCCGGGCATGCTCGAACTGCTCCATATCGCGGGGGGCATGGATCTCACGTATGGCCCTGTCCTCCTCCATCAGCGCATATTTCTCGCGAACAGCATCCGGAAGCCAGTCGCTCTGCGGCGGTACGAGAGCGAGAGCAGAGGCAATTGCCTGCGTCAGCGCACGGTTTGTGAGCCCCTCCGTGAGAGAGTAAACCGGCAGCGGACGCTCCTTCAGCTGTTCATATTCCTCCGGAGAAAAGACAGAGGGCTGCTCCATGAAAAGATTCTTTCCTTTCTGCACGAGTTTCCCGCAGAATACGCGCTGTCTGCCGGGCAGTATGGTCTTTTTTAAGTAAGGCATATTAAACCAGCGCACGGAAACGCTTCCGCTCTCATCCGCAAGTTTTCCCTGAGTCATGACAAAGCGCCCTTTTCGTATCACGGAGAGCTGTGATACAGGTGTCGCAAGCACAGCCGCCTGTCCCTCCTCCAGGGCGGCAATCTCCTGTACTGCCGGATAAAAATCAAAGCGAAAAGGGTAATGCCGTATCAGCTGGGAGAGCGTGCGTATTCCGAGACGCGCCATGGCGGCCTCAGTCTTTGGGCCGACGCCCTTTAAGACAGTCACGCTGCATGCAGCGCAGCTCTTCTCTTCTGTCCCTGTACTGTGATGCTGCATACACAGCTCCTCTCTCTCTGATATATAATGATGAACTCCGTAAAAAATCCGCAAGCAGAGCTCGGCTTCTCTGCTATGAAGCTTTAAGAAAGTGCATCTGCCACAAACCTTCTCATATGGGAATCCGGAGCAATTTCCTGTATGAGAACGAAGCAGTGGGCGGAGATGCTGCTCTCCGCCCACTGGCTGCAAATTTTAAAAGTCTTATTCCACGGAAACGAAGTAGTAATATACCGGCTGACCGCCGTAATTCAGCTCAAGCTCAGCATCCGGGAAGCGCGCAGCAACTGCCTCCGCGAGTTCCTCTGCATCCTCACGCTGTACTTCGGAGCCATAGTACAGCGTAATCAGCTCAGCATCGTCCTCCGCCATTTTTTCTATCGCGGAGAATACCGTGCTGCGCAGTTCTTTGTTGACCTCAAGCATTCCGCTGTCACCGATCGCCATGAAATCCCCCTCGTGGATTTCAAAGCCGTCGATCATGGTATTGCGCACAGCATAGGTGATCTCCGCACTCTTCAGCTGGGCACAGGCTTCTGTCATGGCGCTCAGATTCTCCTCCGCGCTGTTATCCGGCATGAAGCTGATGAGAGCGGTGATTCCCTGCGGGATATTCTTTGTGGGGACGACGATCACCTGCTTATCTTCTGTCAGATCGCGCGCCTGCTCCGCCGCAAGAATAATGTTTTTATTGTTTGGAAGCACAAAGACCGTCTCCGCATTCACCTTCTCCAGCGCGTTCAGGATATCCTCCGTGCTGGGATTCATAGTCTGACCGCCGGAAATGATCAGATCCACACCGATATCCGAAAAAATGCTGTCAAGCCCATCTCCGACAGAGACACTGATAAAGCCATATTTTTTCTTCTCTGTGTTTTGTGGAGCTTCTGCCTTCGCTTGTTCCGCAGCAGCAATCTGAGACGCATTTTTTATGAGCCGCTCATTGTGTTCCTCCCTCATGTTGTCTATCTTCATGCGCGAGAGCGGGCCATAGCTCAGTCCCTTTTGAATTGCGAGGCCGGGATCGTTTGTGTGCACATGAACTTTAATCAGTTCGTCAGAGGAAACACAGACGATGGAATCTCCGATGGACTCAAGAAAGCTCTTGAATTCCTGTTCCTGATCGGGAGAAATAGCCTTTTCAAGATTCACGATGAATTCTGTGCAGTAACCAAACCTGATATCTGCCGTATCCAGCTCAGAAGTGTCGATGCTGCGGGGAGCAGTACCGGAGGAACTCTGTTGAGGCGCGTGGAAGTCGAATTCTGGCTTCTTGCCGATGAGTCCCTGAAACGCGCCCTTTACAACTGTCATAAGGCCCTGCCCGCCGGAGTCCACAACCCCGGCCTGCTTTAAGACCGGAAGCAGCTCAGGAGTTTTTTCGAGAGCCTCGTCCCCGGCAGAGATGACAGCTTCTATAAAGGGAAGCAGTTCTGTGCTCTCTGCTGCGAGCTCACTGCCCTTCTCGCTCATGGCGCGAGCCACTGTGAGTATGGTTCCCTCCTTCGGCTTCATGACAGCTTTATAGGCTGTTTCTGATGCGCGTACCAGTGCTGCCGCAAACAGCGGTATACTGATTTCGCCGTTGGGGGCAGACTCGATCTCCTTTGTAAAGCCGCGCAGCAGCTGTGACAGAATAACGCCTGAATTTCCGCGGGCGCCACGCAGAGTGCCGGAGGAAATCGCCTTGCAGAGTGCCGGAAGATCCGGCTCCTCCATGGCAGCAACCTCCTTTGCTGCGGTCATAATTGTCAGTGTCATGTTTGTGCCGGTATCGCCGTCCGGAACCGGAAAAACATTCAGCTCATTGATCCATTCCTTCTTTGAGTCCAGTTCTGCGGCCCCGGCGAGGAAGCTCTTTTGAATCAGAGCAGCATTCAGATGGTGAATTTCCAAAACAACTCCTCCCGTGTCAGTCTATCGATCTGACACCTTCTACGTAGATTTTAATTTTTTCGATTTTCATGCCGGAAAAAGCTTCGACCTTGTACTTGACGTGCTCCACGAGGTTGTCTGCGACCGCATTGATATTCACGCCGTAGGCAACGATGAGGTGGAACGCGATGCGCAGCTCATTGTCGGGAGTGACAGCCACCTGAATGCCTTTGCTGAAATTTTCACGCTTCAGAAGGCGTACCAGACCATCTTTCATATTGACGGAAGCCATACCGACAATTCCAAAGCACTCTACTGCTACAGATCCGGCGTAGGAGGCGATGACCTCAGGCTTCACCTCGATCTGTCCCATTTCATTGTCCAATCGTCCTTTGACCATAACTGTCCTTTCCTGGCTCGCACAGCTGAGTAAGTATATGTGGAACCATAGACTTTACTGAAAAAAGTATACCTTATTTCAGGAAAAAATAAAAGCTTGAATAATAAACACTTGCAAAAGCATTCTGCTTCTGATAGAATACCGATGTTATGGATTTTGAGAAAGCAGAATCCAGCGATGAGATAGGAGGTGTTAATCATGGCAAAGTGTGCTATTTGTGAAAAGGCTGCTCACTTCGGCAATAATGTGAGCCATTCTCATAGAAGAAGCAATCACATTTGGAAGGCCAACGTTAAGTCTGTCAAGGTCAAAACGGAGAGCGGCGTACATAAGATGTATGTTTGCACTTCCTGCCTTCGCAGCGGCAAGGTTGAGAGAGCTTAATTCGTGCACAGAGTCCTGTGAGGAGGCGGTTTTGCGCAGAGCGCAGAGCGGCCTCTTCTTTCATCTGTGAACCCTGTCGGGAAACAGTCAAAAAATCAAGTCTGTTATTTAAGAGCCCCATTGATATTCAGAGCTTCGCTTGAAATCAATGAGGCTCTCTGTCTTCACTCCTGCTCTGTTTTTGCAAGCTCTTCTGCCGCTTTCCGGGCCTCCGGAGAAATTCTACTGTCTGCGCTGAAGCGGTTGATGACGCCCGGGACCATGTCAATCACGCGGGAGAGCGCATCCTGATTCTTGACTGTGACAAGCTTTGTCGCTCCATTTTGTATGATCAGTACAGCTGCGGGGGACATCTTCGTATTCATTCCGCCCGCACCATTGTCCTTGTTATTTCCGGCGAAGGAGCCCGCAGCCATGCCGCAGGATACATCCACAAGGGGGATGATGATCGCGTCCCCGACCTGCCTTGGCTCTCCCACCACAGTTTTTGTTGAGATAAAATTTTCCATCCCCTTAAATAATGCCTCTGCCTGTGCGGAAAATCTGTTATCAGCCATGATTGTCCTCCGTAGCTATTCTTTCTTTTCTTCTGAACCAGCGGTAAACAAATTTAAAATCCCGGTTGAACCAGAGCTGCAGCGCAGCGAGTAGCGGCACGATGAGCCGCACGCGTCCCCGAAAGCGGAGCGCTCCGGACAGCTCCTTTCTGTCAAAGAGAGCTGTTATGCAAAGATTGTCCTGATAAAGCGGATAAAGGAGCGCCGCTGCAGCGCAGCACTGTCCTGTGACGAAGGGATCTTCAAAGCCAAAGCTGAGATCTCCCTCCAGATGCCGCGGAAGGAACTCCTTTAAGAGTCTCATACCTTTTTTCTTCAGCAGCGCAAGCAGCCTTCCGGTGTGTGGATCCAGGAGCAGTTTCCGGTATGCGTCCGCTTTATTGAAAATCGCATCCTTTTTTGCTGCAAGCTGACTGAGCCGAGTTTTCAGCGCAGTCCTTTCGCCCTCTTTTTTTCGCTTTTTGCGGCGCTTTTCTTTCTTCTCATTTTGGATGTAGTCTGACTGTAAGGATTCCGCCTGGGAAAATTTTAATTTTTCTTCTCCCTCCGCAGTCTTTTCCGGTATGCTGTCTGTAATTTCGTGGGCAGATGATTCCGTCTCTCTGTCAGACTCTCCCTCTGTGAGAGCTGTCTCTGCATTTACAGCTGATGCTTCGCTCTCTTCCGGAGTTGTATTCTCCTGTTCTGCTTCTGTGTGCCACAGTGTGAGGCCAAGCAGACAAAACTTCCCATTCAGCCCTTCCTGATATTCCAGCTGCACGCGCAGCATCCGCAGCAGCCAGCTCAACTCCAGCTTACCCTCCGCCGTATCAAGGTACCGTCCAGAGCCGCGGTAACGCAGCGGGACGAAGAGCACCAACAGCAAAAGAACAAGCAGCAGGGCGATGAGCAGGAGCAGAAGCAGGACGATGATTTTAATGATTGTCAGGATCACAGAAAGCATCTATATCAAAGCCTCCCTTTTCCCGGTACAGATCGTGAACGATGCAGCGCGCGAGCTCAAAGGCTTCGCTTCTGCTGAGCGCGATCCCAATAACCATGGGATCACGCCCACGCACAGCTGCCTTCTGAAGCTCACTGTTTTTATAAATATCCAGAAGCCCGTCTCCGCTCAGCGATCTGGTGATGACATAGACGGAAGGCATGGCTCTGCCCTCACGTATCCCCTTCAGTATCGAGGCGCGATGCAGCGCGGCGTAGCTTCCTGCGTAGAGATGTGGGTACCAGCGCATTTTCTATTCACTCTCCATGTACTTACATTGACAGATCTATTCCAGATTCTCCCGAAGAGTTGCATACAGGAGACGCAGTGCGGCATAAACGGCCTGCATGCGTATTTCAGCCCTCTTTCCGCTGAAGCGATGCTCCTCCACCGTGACCTGATCGTTCATATAGCAGCCTATGAACACAAGTCCCACCGGCTTCTCCTCGCTTCCGCCGTCCGGTCCGGCAATGCCGGTCACAGAAACAGAAATATCTGCGTTCGCCGCGAAGACAGCTCCGATTGCCATCTCCCGTGCGGTCTGGCGGCTGACAGCTCCGTATTTTTTAAGAGTGGCCTTGCTGACATTGATCAGACGGCGCTTTGCCTTGTTGGAGTAGGTGATGTAGCCCTCCTGAAACACCTCCGAGACGCCGGGAACATCTACCAGATGAGAGGACAGCAGACCACCGGTACAGGATTCTGCAGTTGTGACAGTGAGCTCCTGTTGGCGCAGAAGATTCACGCAGGCTTCTGCGAGCTCCAGAACATCAGATGCCGGTACGGGATGCAAGCTTTCTTCCATAGAGGTTTCAGTTCCTTTCTGTTAAGACCTGACGATTTTTAAAAAGATAATCCAGCAGAGAGATAAGGGTCAGCGCAGTCATCAGGGCGATGAGTGCCTGCGTCAGAAGCTGAAGTGTCTGCTGCTGCGGAGCGATGATCAGCATCACAATGCAGGCCATCTGACTCACCGTTTTTGCCTTTCCCCACATACTGGCGGCGATCACAGTGCCCTGCTCTGCGGCTACCAGGCGAAAGCCGCTGATGATAAATTCTCTCGCGACGACAATTATCACCACCCAAGCCGAGAGCTGCCGGAGCTGTACCATGCAGATCAGTGCGGAACATACCAGAAGCTTATCCGCAAGCGGATCCATAAATTTTCCAAAATTGGTGATGAGCTGATACTTTCTTGCGATCGCCCCATCCAGATGATCCGTGTAGCTCGCGACCAGGAAGAGCACCAGAGCGAGCATGCGCAGCGCATGGTTCTCTCCGTTCTGCCACAGAAGTGCCGCGGCGAAAAAGGGAACGAGTATCATACGGGTCATCGTCAGCTTATTGGGAAGATTCCAGATCATACCATTACTCCTTTGAGATCATATTCTGAGGCCTCTGTGATGCGAACTCTTACAAACTCTCCGGATATCAGCTCCCGTTCGGAGCTGAAAAAGAGGTAGCCGTCGACGTCCGGTGCATCCATATAGCTGCGGCCGATGTAGACTCCTTCATCAGGAAGATAGCCCTCGACCAGAGCTGTCATGCACTCTCCGACCCGCATCTGAAGCTTCTCCGCTGAGATCTTCTGCTGAAGGGCCATGAGCTGGTTGCGGCGTTTTTTCTTTGTGCGGGCAGGAACCTGTGCGGGAAATTTCGCTGCAGCGGTGCCCTCTTCTCTTGAATAGGGAAATACGCCGAGGCGGTCAAAGCGCACTTCGGACACAAAATCCATCAGAGTCTGGTGATCCTCCTCTGTCTCTCCGGGGAAGCCGCTGATCAGCGTGGTTCGGAGGGTGATGTCCGGCATCGCAGTGCGAAGCTTTTCTATGATATTCAGGAGGTCCTGTCGACTTGTTCGGCGCCCCATTCTGCGGAGAATGGGATCACTGGCGTGCTGAATCGGCAGATCCAGATAGCGGCAGATTTTTTTCTCCTTCGCCATACAGGCGATCAGCTCATCCGTAATTTCCTCCGGATAACAGTAAAGTATGCGTATCCAGCGTATGCCTTTGATGCGACATAGCTTTCTAAGCAGTGAGGGCAGCTTTTTTTTCTTATAAATATCCTGTCCGTAGACCGTGGTCTCCTGGGCGACAAGGATCAGCTCCTTCACGCCTGCCGCAGCCATCTGTTCCGCCTGTGCTACCAGAGTCTCCATAGGATAGCTGCGGAAATGTCCCCTGAGAGAGGGGATAATGCAATAGGAGCAGTGTTTATCACAACCCTCCGCGATCTTCAGATAGGCATAGGCGTGCAAGGTGGAGAAAAGCCGCTTTTCAGAGACGGCCGGAAGCCGGTTCAGATCCTGAAACTCCTCTACCCTCTCGCCCGCAAGCGCCTGCTCTATCACCTCTCCGATCTTATCATAGGAGGAAGTCCCGACCACAGCATCGATCTCCGGGATCTCCCGCATAATTTCATCCTTATAGCGCTCTGCCATGCAGCCGGACATGATGAGAAGCTTAAGCTTCCCCTCCTGTTTCAGCCTTGCGGCATCCAGTATGGTCTGAATGCTTTCATCCTTCGCATCCAGAATAAAGCAGCAGGTATTGACAATAATGATATCTGCGCTCTCCGCATCATCTGTAATAGAAACAGTCCCCCGGTTCAAAAAACCCAGCATCATTTCTGAATCCACCAGGTTCTTATCACAGCCGAGGGAAATCATACACAGCTTCATTCGGGCGCCCTGTCTCCTTCATTGACAGCGTCATCGGAGATCTCTTCATCATTCATGATCTTTACGCGTCCCTTGTAGAGCTCCTCCACCGCAACGGAGAGCGGTTTTTTTCCATAAGAGGGAACGCTTGCCTCCTCACCTGCGATCAGCTGCCGCGCCCGCTTGGAGGTGGCAATCACGATAGAATAGCGGCTCTGAACAACCGGCTGCTCGCCGGGCTCGACGTCGCTGTTGACAGCATCAATAATTTCAGTATAAGACGGATGTAACATTATAAGTCCTCCTTAAGAAAGTGCTTGTTCAGATCATCACGGATGCGCTCCGCAAAGCGGCGATTCTGGCTCATCCTGCTGTGCTGACTGTCTATCATAAAATGCAGCTCCTCTGCGGCGTGCTCCAGATCGTCATTGATCAGCAGATAATCGTAGTCCGGCATCCACTGACTCTCCTCTGCGGCGCGTCTTAAGCGTGCCGTAACCTGCTCGGGTGTCTCTGTTCCCCGCCCCAGAAGGCGGCTGCGCAGAGTTTCCGCATCCGGGGGAGCCACAAAGATCAGTATGGCCTCCGGGAAGCGCTCACGAACCTTCAGAGCCCCCTGAATTTCAATTTCCAGCAGTACGTCACTTCCTGCCGCGAGGGCCTCCTTCACAAAGGCCTTGGGTGTTCCGTAGTAATTTCCGACGTAGGAGGCGTACTCGATCAGCTCCTGCTTGATAATCATCTCCTCAAATCGGGATTTGCTCACAAAAAAATAATCTTTGCCATCGACTTCTCCTGGCCTGGGCGCTCTCGTGGTGGCTGAGACAGACAAGCGATAGTTCTCGTGCTCTGAGAGAAGCTTTTTTACCAGGGTTCCCTTGCCGGCCCCGGAAAAACCGGAGATGACGACAAGCAGTCCTTTTCTCTTTGTCATAGTGCAATCTCGTTTCTACTCAATATTCTGAACCTGTTCACGTATCTTTTCTATTGTCGTCTTCAGATAGATGGCGCTGTCCGAAACTGTGAGATCCGAGGACTTGCTGAGTGTCGTATTGGCCTCTCGGTTCATCTCCTGTGCAATAAAGTCGAGCTTACGTCCCACTGCGCCACCGCGTCTCAGCTCCTTATCTGTGGCATCTATGTGGCTGTGCAGCCGAACCATCTCCTCATCCACACAGATTTTGTCCGCATAAATGGTGACTTCTGTCGCGATGCGGTTTTCATCGACTGAGCTGTCGCACAGCACTTCGGATACCTTTGCTCTGAGCGTCTCGCGGTATTCAGCCAGCACCTTTGGAGCCCGCGCCTCAATCACAGCGAGAGCTTCCCGCATTTCCGAGAGCTTCCCGAGGATATCGGTCTTCAGGTTCTCCCCCTCTGTCTCCCGTGCTCTGACAAAGGCAGTGCATGCTTCATTCAGTCCCCGCTCAAGGGCAGCCCAAAGCTGCTCCTCATCTATCGTCTCCTCCCCCACTGAAAGCACATCGGGGAAGTGAGCGATGGTAGAAGCTTTGATATCGTCCTGAACAGAAAAATCTGCGGCAATCTCCCGGCAGTGCTTTAAATACGCAGCGGCAATCTCCCGGTTGTAGCGAAGGCCGCTCTGCTCTCCCGCGTAGCTCTCATAGCTGATGTAGAGATCCACCTTACCACGCTCCATATAGCGCTTTAAAATGGAACGTATCGATGCCTCGAAGCGGTTGAAGAGCTTCGGCATACGAACATTTAAATCAAAATATCTGTGGTTTACGGACTTCAGCTCCACCACCAGCCTGTATTGCTCGCTGGAGCTCTCTGACCGCCCGTAGCCGGTCATACTTCTGATCATATTTACATATCCTTCCGTATCGGCTGATATACAAATCTAATGTATTATAAAACTAAGATAATAGCAAGTCAAACACTTGAAAAGCCCGCACAGCGCAGTTATAATGAAAATCACAGAAATCTGCTGTTCTGCTTTTCTTGTTTTTCCGAAACATATCCCAATAGAATGAATTGAAGAAAAGATCCTGCGCGCCTCTCTGAATTGAAAGGAGCTTTTTTCTGATGCTCAGTAAAGTTTTTGGCGCCGGCATTCGCGGAACCGATGGCTTTCCGGTCTGCTGTGAGGCAGATGTGGAGAGCGGCTTTCCACAGATCACCTTTATCGGCTCACTCTCCGCCTCAGTGAGAGAATCCGCTGGCCGCGTGCGCACTGCGATTGCAAATTCCGGCATCTATCTGGAACCGAAACACGTCACTGTCAATCTGTCTCCGGCTGATTTCCGGAAGGAGGGCTGCGCCTATGATCTTCCGGTCGCAGTCGCTCTTCTCCGGGCCTATGAGCTGATTCCCGATACGCTGCTCCGAGACTCTCTCTTTGCCGGAGAGCTGTCCCTCGGCGGAGAGCTGCTTCCGGTGCGCGGTGTGATCTCCATGGTCTCGGCAGCGAAGGAGGCATGCCTAAAGCGCTGTTTTCTGCCGGAAGAGAATCTCAGAGAAGGCAGCATCATTGCCGGCATTGATTGCTACGGTGTCTTCTCTCTCCGGGAACTGCTATCACTCCTTCGCGGGGAGAGTCCGCTGCCAGCTCCGGCTGTCTATGAAGAGAACGCGGATCATGCTGACACAATGCCGGATTTTTCTGAGCTTTGCGGTCAGGAGCTCGTAAAGCGCGCCACGCTTCTCGCCGCCGGAGGAAGGCATAATATTCTCTACATCGGTCCGGCCGGAAGCGGAAAGAGCATGGTCGCCTCACGTCTCCCATCCATCATGCCTGAGATGAGCATGGAGGAGCGGCTGGAGCTATCCCGCATCTACAGCATCTCGGGACTTCTGGATCCAAAGGAGCCCCTCATACGAAAACGTCCCTTTCGCAGTCCACACCACAGCATCAGCGCACAGGCACTCGCAGGAGGCGGCGCGCGTCCACGGCCCGGAGAGATATCGCTGGCCTCCAACGGCGTCCTGTTTCTCGATGAGCTGCCGGAGTTTCGTACGGAAGCGCTGGAGATACTTCGGCAGCCTCTGGAGGAGCGCTGTGTTCATATCTCAAGAGTGTACGGAAGCTTCAGCTTTCCCGCCAATTTTCAGCTGGTCTGCGCGATGAATCCCTGCAAGTGCGGCTTCTGGCCGGATCGCAGCCGCTGCCGCTGCGGGGAGCAGAGCGTGCGCTCTTACATCGGAAAGATCAGCAAGCCTCTGCTGGACAGAATCGACCTTTCGGTAGAGATCAGTCCTGTGGACTATGCTGCACTTCGGAAAACAAGAAAGGAACAGAGCAGTGCAGAGCTGCGTCTGGAGGTGGAGCGCGTGCGCGAATTGCAGGAGCGTCGCTTTGTCCACAGCGGAATTCGCTTCAACAGTGAGATGTCTGCGGCCATGCTGCAGGAGTTCTGTCCTCTCTCAGAGGAGGATGATCGCCTGCTTCAGCAGCTCTATGAGCGCGGTTCCATGTCTGTACGCGGACTGCACAAGATACTGCGTGTCGCGCGCACGGCAGCGGATTTTGACGGTGAAAGCGATATCTGCCACCGTCATGTCTGTGAGGCTGTCGCCTACCGCTCTCTCGATGAGAAATACTGGGGCGGCAGATCCGGCGAAAGCAATAAAATACAGCTGCCTTTGCAGCTTGAAAAAAACAGGAGGAGAAGGAGGCCGGTATGGAGCTGACGAATCCACTTGACGAAAAAAATGAAACTTTTTGTTCGGAATACATACGGATGGAAAAACGACTCATCCTCTTTCTCTCCGCCTCGCTGAATTGTCACCGCAGGGCACTGAAAGACTTTCCGGCTCCCGGAAGGAAACTGATGCTCGAGGATTTGTTTCATTACGAACCGCTTACAGCGCTTTTGAAAGCGCTCGACACAGCAGGACATTTCTGCAGTCTGGCTTCTGTGGAGCATGCTGTCGATGCACAGCTTGAGCGTTTGTCTGCTGCCGGAATACGCTTTCTCACGCCGGAGGACAGACTGTGGCCGGAGCGTCTCTCACATATGCCGGATCCTCCGCGCTGGCTCTATTTTCGTGGAACTCTTCCGGAAGCTGCACTCCCAGCAGTCGCTGTGATTGGCAGCAGGAATGCCACAAACTACGGAAAACGCATGGCGGAATTTATTTCCGGCGAACTGGCCAAAAAGGGTGTGGGTATCGTCAGTGGTCTGGCAGATGGAATCGATGGGGCCGCTCAGTGCGCGGCGCTGCAGGCCGGGGGGCGGAGCTACGGCGTGCTCGGCTGTGGTGTCAATATCTGCTATCCCAGAGAGAATTATGAGCTTTTTACTGCTCTCTGCGGGGGACAATGTGGTGGAGTGATCAGTGAATTCCCACCGGATTCCCCGTCAAAGGCCTGGCATTTTCCGGATCGAAACCGCATCATCTCGGCTCTGGGAGATGTCCTCGCAGTCATTGAGGCCCGGGGTTTTCGCTCTGGCTCCATGATCACTGTGGGCTATGCACTGGATCAGGGCAAGGAGGTGTTTGCAGTGCCGGGGCGCATCACTGATCCAATGAGCCGGGGCTGCAATGCGCTCATACAAAGCGGAGCGACCATACTAAGCGGGCCGAACGATATCCTTGATTATATCGGTCTTCAGAGAAGTCGCAGACTTCCTCCCAAAAAGCACAGCTCTGCGGGACTTTCTCCTGAAGAAAAACGAATTTTTCACATGCTGGGCGAGGAGCCCTGCTTTCTGGAGAATATTATCCAGAAGACAGGGCTCCCTGCAGGCAGCGTCATGAGCACACTGTTAAAGCTTGAGCTTGAAGGTTTTATAGAACAACCCTCAGGTAATTTTTACTGTGCCCGCTTTCATCCTTAAGTACAGCGGGGAATCACTGTGTGAGCTCTCCCTTTTTTCTTATGGTGATCTCTGTGTCCTCATAGCCGTTTGGATTGTTTTTTTGCCAGCGCCAGGAATCACGGCACATTTCTTCAAGACCGCGCTCCGCTTTCCAGTTCAGTTCTCGCTCTGCCTTTGAGGGGTCTGCATAGCAGGCGGGAACATCGCCCGCGCGGCGCTCCTTGATCACATAATTGATTTTCAGCTCATTGGCCTTTTCAAAGGCGTTGATGACATCAAGCACGGAATAGCCAATACCGGTTCCGAGGTTATAGATGCGCACCATCGGCGGTTCCTTCACCATCTTTTCCAGAGCCTTCAGGTGTCCAAGAGCCAGATCCACGACATGAATATAGTCGCGGATACAGGTTCCGTCCTTGGTTTCATAATCGTTTCCGAAGACTCCCAGGCAGACCAGCTTCCCGATCGCGACCTGTGTGATATAGGGAAGAAGATTGTTTGGTATCCCCTTCGGATTCTCGCCCATGCGACCGGATTTGTGCGCACCGATGGGGTTAAAGTAGCGGAGCAGCATCACATTCCACTCCGGATCTGCGGTGTGAAGATCTGTGAGGATCTGCTCCAGCATGGATTTGGTGCGGCCGTAGGGATTTGTGACCTCTCCCTTTGGGCAGTCCTCTGTGATGGGGACAAAGGCGGGATTTCCGTAGACTGTGGCGCTGGAGGAAAAAACGATATTTTTTACGCCGTGCTTCCGCATGCAGTCACAGAGCACCAGTGTCCCGGTAATGTTGTTGTGGTAATATTCCAGCGGTTTATATACGGACTCTCCCACTGCCTTGAGACCTGCAAAATGGATAACCGCTTCGATTTTCTCGTTTACAAACAGCTGATCCAGTTTTTTTCGGTCAAGGAGATTCAACTCATAAAATTTGATCCGTTTCCCGGTGATCTCCATGACACGGTTCAGAGACTCTCTGCTGGAGTTTACGAGATTGTCAGCGACGACAACCTCATAGCCTGCATTTAAAAGCTCCACGCAGGTATGACTTCCGATAAATCCGGCACCGCCGGTCACTAAAATTGCCATTTAACTACTCCTTTCAGTGGTGAAACAGGCGGGCTCCAGTAAATGCCATCGCGATCCCGTGTTGATTGCAGCTCTCTATGACTAGATCGTCCCGGACTGATCCGCCCGGCTGGGCGATATAGTGTACTCCGCTCTTGCAGGCACGCTCTACATTGTCTCCAAAGGGGAAGAAAGCATCGCTTCCGAGAGACACTCCCTGAAGTCCGGAGAGCCAGGCGTGCTTTTCCGCAGGAGTAAAGGGCTCCGGGCGCTCCGTGAATATGCGCTCCCAGTTGCCTGAGGATAGAATCTCCTCCGGTGCATCCCCTATGTAGACATCAATCGCATTGTCCCTGTCCGGGCGCCGCATATCTTTCCTAAAGGGCAGGGAGAGCACCTTTGGAGCCTGACGCAGATACCAGTTGTCCGCTTTTCTTCCGGCAAGTCTTGTGCAGTGGACGCGGGACTGCTGCCCAGCGCCGATGCCAATCGCCTGACCATCCAGTGCATAGCAGACGGAGTTCGACTGGGTATACTTCAAGGTGATCAGAGCTATAAGAAGATCCGTCCTGGCTGTTTTCGGAATATGCTTCTCTTTTGTCACAATATTTGAAAGAAGTTCTTCTGTAATCGGAAGCTCATTCCGCCCCTGCTCAAAGCTCACGCCAAAGACCTGCTTTCGCTCGATCGGAGCCGGTCGGTACTCCGGATCAATCTGTATGACATTATAGCTTCCGTTCTTTTTTTTCTTCAGAATCTCCATCGCTTCAGGCGCAAAGCCCGGTGCAATGACGCCGTCTGAAACCTCTCGCTTTATGAGCAGTGCAGTTGCCAGATCACAGGGATCAGAGAGGGCAATGAAATCTCCGAAACTAGACATTCTGTCCGCTCCCCGCGCACGCGCATAGGCAGAGGCGAGTGGAGAGAGCTCTTCTCCCTCCTCGATCCAGTAGATCCTTCTCAGCACCTCGGTGAGCGGTCTTCCGCAGGCGGCTCCTGCAGGGGACACATGCTTAAACGAGGTGGCAGAGGGAAGACCGGTGGCCTCCTTCAGTTCCCTGACAAGCTGCCATCCATTCAGCGCATCCAGAAAATTAATATAGCCGGGGTGTCCGTTCAGAACAGTTACGGGGAGCTCCCCCTCTTCCATGTAAATGCGGGAGGGCTTTTGATTTGGGTTGCAGCCATATTTTAGCAACAGCTCTTTGCTCATGATCTCTTCTCCTCTCCGGAAGTTAGAGCGGAGCTGTAGTGTAGCTGCTCGTCTCCGCGATTTTTGTTGATGATGACAGTCTCATGTGCGCCGCTCTTTAAGTTAAGATAACGCACAAAGAGTGAGATGCGGTTTTGCTCATCCAGAGCTTTCCAGAGATCTCCGGAGAATTGGTGTATCTCTCCCGTAAGTGCCACAGAGACAGGCTCCCCGCAGAAGCTTGGGAGCGGTGAGGCATCTCTCTCATAAGTATGGATCAGATGTCCCTCTCCCGGCTGCGGCGCATCATATTCATAGAAGAAGCGCAGGCACTCGGAAGCATCGCCCGCATTGCTCTTTAAAATACTGAGGGTATAATCGAAATTTCCATCCCTAAGAGTGAGCAGCCCTGAGATGCGGGGCGTAAAGTTTGGAGCATCCGGTTCAAATTTTCTTGTCCTAAGCGCCTCCTGAAAGCTTTTGCCCGCCTTGAGTCCCTCATAAATTGTGTCGGTCTGGTCTCCGTTTGTCACAATAGTCTGCTGTTCGAGCGTACGGACAGGCGCATAGATAATCAGGGAGGGATCCTGCATCTGTGAGGGGTCATTGGCTTCAGTCCGTATTCCCCCATCCATTCTCCTGAAAATACGATTTCTGGAATTTGTACTGCGTCCCATAATAAAATAAGCCATAACAGCACATGCTCCGTCCCCGCTCTTTCCAAGTATAATACCTCTGCCGGGATAGCTGTTTTGTCTGAGATAGGAAACCAGATTCTGCTTCATCGCTCCTCCTGCTCTTGTTGTGGATTATTTCTGTCGTCTCGATAGGAAGTATTTCCGAACTTCCATCTGCGGGGCGTGATATCTATGTCCTTGTCAGTATAGCATTGGCGTGAAATTCCTTCAAGAAAAGCTCGGAACCTGCCCGATGTCAGTTTTTCGAAATATTTTGGATAGACTTTTATTCCGCGCTCATATATAGTTTATAGAAAAGTAAAGCTGTCCGTTAATCTGATTTTCGGAGGGAGGACTTCCAAATATTATGAGACATCTGTTGAAACCGCTGGATCTGTCTGTCTTGGAGATCGATGCATTGTTGGATCTCGCGCGGGATATCGAGGCGAACAGAGAGGCCTACGCCCATGTGTGCAATGGAAAGAAACTCGCAACACTCTTCTATGAGCCGAGCACCCGCACCCGCCTGTCTTTTGAGGCTGCCATGCTGAATCTCGGCGGTTCTGTGCTCGGCTTTCAGTCAGCTGACGCAAGCTCCGCGGTCAAGGGAGAGAGCGTCGCAGATACCGTGCGCGTCGTCTCCTGCTACGCCGATATTATTGCCATGCGTCACCCAAAGGAAGGCGCACCGCTCGTGGCGAGTCAGTTTTCCGGAGTTCCTATTATCAATGCCGGAGACGGAGGGCATCAGCACCCCACGCAGACACTCACAGATCTTTTGACGATACGAAGCCTCACAGGAAGGCTGGGAGATATGACTGTGGGACTCTGCGGCGATCTCAAATTCGGCAGAACCGTGCATTCTCTCATCAATGCGCTGATTCGCTATCCGGGCATACGTCTCATTCTCATTTCACCGCAGGAGCTCCGTGTGCCGGGCTACATCCGCGAGGATGTTCTGAAGGGCAATCACATTCCCTTTGAGGAAGTGGATCGTCTGGACGAAGCAATTCCGCAGCTCGATATTTTATACATGACGCGTGTACAGAAGGAACGTTTTTTCAACGAGGAGGACTATATACGCTTAAAAGACAGCTATATACTGACAGAAAAAAAGCTGGAGCAGGCCAAGAAGGATATGTATGTGCTTCATCCGCTGCCGCGTGTCAATGAAATAGCGGTTGAGGTGGACAATGATCCGCGTGCGGCATATTTCCGTCAGGCACAATACGGTGTCTATGTCCGTATGGCACTGATTATGACTTTGCTGGGGGTGAAAAAACCATGCTGAATATCAGTGGATTGAATGAAGGAATTGTTCTGGATCATATTAAGGCGGGCAAGAGTCTAGATATCTACTATCAGCTTAAGCTTGACAAGTTGGATTGCCAGATTGCCATTATAAAGAACGCACACAGCAAAAAGATGGGACGGAAGGACATCATTAAGATCGAGGGGGATGTGCTCAATCAGATTGATCTGAATGTGCTTGGCTATATCGACCATAAAATTACGGTTAACATCATACGTGACCAGCGCATAGTGGAGAAGCGTGTACTTGACCGCCCGGACCAGATTACAAATATACTGAAGTGCAGAAATCCGCGCTGCATCACTTCGATTGAGCAGGAGCTTCCGCATATTTTCTACCTCGCTGACGAAAAAAATGAAATTTACCGCTGCAAATACTGCGATGAAGCTTACTCTCCCACCACACATATTTGAGTCAAAACAGTTGCGGATAAGGAATACTCTGTTCGCAATATTTGTATGTGGCGATTTTAAAATTTGGTAAAAGATAATGAAGGAGCAGGCCAAGACCTGCTCCTTCATTATCTTTTATATACTTATCCTTCTGGAATTATGCGATGTAGAGCGGAGCGCCCGGTCCAACCGGAAGTCCGATCAGCATCCAGATCACGATGAAGATGGTCCAGAAAATCAGGAATGCGATGGAGTAAGGCATCATCGTGGATACCAGTGTGCCGAGACCCTTATCCTTGTCGTACTTCTGCATAAAGACAACAATCATTGCAAAGTAACTCATCAGCGGAGTGATAATATTTGTGGAGGAGTCTCCAATTCTGTATGCCACCTGAGTCAGGGCTGGATGAATGTTCATTGCCATCAGCATTGGGACAAAGATCGGAGCCATAATGCCCCACTTTGCGGATGCCGAACCCATAAAGAGATTCAGGAAGGCACTCAGCAGGATGAAGAGGAGGATCAACGGGATTCCCGTCAGGCCAATGCTCTTCAGGAAGTTCGCACCGCTAACAGAAATAATAACACCGATATTCGTCTTGGAGAAGTAGGCGATAAACTGTGATGCGAAGAATGCGAGCACCAGATAACCGCCCATGCCCTTCATGCCGAGCGTCATGCAGTGCACAACGTCGTTGGAATTCTTGATTTTACCGGTAATCTTACCGAAGATAAATCCCGGGATGAAGAACAGGAGAAGAATTGCGAGCATCAGTCCGTCATGCAGGAAGCCCTTGATTGCTGCGATACCGGTCTGCTCCGGATCATTGAATACTGCAAAGGGACCAAACATGAGCAGGCCCATGATGATAATATAAATTATCGTTGCGATGCCGGCGTATCTGAGGCCCTTCTGCTCAAGCGCCGTGACCGGCTTCTCCTCATGGACATATTCTCCGGTATATTTCCCAAGGTTCGGTTCTACAATCTTTTCAGTAACGAGTGTACCGATCATTGTCAGAATGAAAGTGGATGCGAAGAGGAAATACCAGTTGCAGGTTGCATCCAGCTTCATATCTATGTGCGCAGCTTCGAGCGCCTGATTCGTAATACCGGTGAGCAGAGGATCTGTGGTTCCGATCAGCATATTAGCACTGAAGCCTCCGGAGACACCTGCGAAGGCTGCTGCAAGACCTGCAATCGGATGTCTGCCTACGCTTGCAAAGATCATGGCCCCCAGTGGAATGACTACAACATAGCCGGCATCGGATGCAATATTACTCATAATCCCGGCAAACACAACTGCGACAGTCAGAATTCTGCTGTTGACGCCGAGCAGCATCTTCTTCAGGCCAATCTCAAAGAGACCCGTATGCTCAGCCATAGCAACACCGAGCATGGCAACCAGGACGGTTCCAAGCGGCGCAAAGCCCGTGAAATTCTTAACCGCCGAATTGAAGATATAATTGATTCCATCTCTGTTGAGAAGAGAAACAGCAGTCAGGGCAACCTGTTCCTGCTTCTTTGCATCAAAATACTCTACAGATACTCCCTGTCTGGCAAGAATTTCCGCAATAAAGACCAGTGCCACCGACATAATGAAAAAGATGATCGCCGGATGCGGAAGGGCGTTTCCCACGCGCTCTACTGTCTTAAAAAAGCCGCTTATCTCCTGACCGTCTTTTTTAAGATTCTTGTCATTACTCACACCTACTACCTCCTAGATTTTATTTACTGATTTTAAAAATATACAAATCAGCGCCTTTCATAGTATAAATTATAGTTTATTTTTAGTCAATAGTTAAAAAAACGTGATAATACCATTGTATTTTTTGAGGCTTCAAAAAGAAATATTTTTATTACTTTTGCAGAAAAATACAATACATAATGAAATCCTTATGTGAAAGATGACAAACTTTCTCTTCCTGGATGACTTTATCATTTTTTAATATTTGTAAAATGATTTCTTCTCAAACTCCTTTATAAAGTAAAACAATCCCCTGTCAGACAGTGCCTGACAGGGGATTGCAGTATCAGAAATAAACAGGGTCTTTTATTCCTCGCAGTTCATATTATTGATGCCGCAGCTCTTCTTTTCATCTTCCTTTAAACAATTCATATTATTGATATCACAGCTCTTTTCTTTCTCAGCTTCAAGGCAGTTCATATCATTGATACCGCAGGTTTTGCCATCTTGATTGGTGGAGGCATTCATATTATTCAGAGTATATTCTTTCTTTTCCATCTTCATCTCCTTTCGTGATAGCACTCCACAAAATGCAGGCAAACGCCTGCATGCACAAGCGTCGCGAGAAGTATTCCGCGCTCTTTGCTGCAGGACAAGATGGGGCTCCCCTATCTGGAGTCCCATCTTGTCAAAACTTATATTACCACGGAATCATTCCATAAACAACGACAGCCACTAGTCCTCCGAGGACAGGTCCGATGATCGGAACGATCAGGCCATAAGCAAAGTTTGAGGAGCCCTTGCCCTTAATCGGAAGCACTGCGTGGGCAAGCCTTGGGCCGAGGTCTCTTGCCGGATTGATCGCGTAGCCGGTCAGACCGCCGAGAGACATACCGATAGATACAATGATACCGAAGACCAGAAGCTTTGCCAGCCCTGCATCCAGATTTGGAACCTGAGCAAGTCCCAGAATTGCGAATATCAGTACGAAGGTTCCGATCGCCTCACTCAGAATATTCAGTCCGGTATTCGGAACAGAGGGCCCTGTGGAGAAAACCCCCAGCTTCGCAGCTGGATTTTCAGTCGCGTCAAATTGTTCCTTAAAGAGAATGTAGACCAGGCAGGCGCCCACAAAGGCTCCGGCAATCTGTGCAACGATATATCCCGGAACCATACTCCAGGCAAAGCTTCCGTTGACTGCAAGCGCTATGGTAAGCGCCGGGTTAAAGGACGCACCGGAGGCCTCTCCGAAGATAAAAGCGGGAAGCATGACCGCAAGGCCCCAGGCGAGGGTGATCTGAATAGAACCGGCGCCTTTCATTCCGGATTTGTTAAGCGTAACATTGGCCACGACACCGTCGCCCAATAAGATCAGCAGCATGGTACCTACAAACTCAGCTACATATGGCAGCATATTTTTCTCCTTTCGAATTCGGTTTCGTTTTTATTTTGCCCAGCCGTAAGAGTTCTTGACTGCCTTGTTCCAGCCTGTGATTCTCTCCTTGCGCGCCGCATCGTCGATTGCCGGATCAAAGGTTCTGTCGATCGCCCAGTTCTGCTTCACATCCTCCTTGCTCGCCCAGTAGCCGACTGCAAGGCCTGCGAGATAGGCGGCTCCCATCGCTGTTGTCTCTACGCATCTCGGGCGTTTTACGGGCGCATCAATGATATCTGCCTGCGTCTGCATGAGGTAGTTGTTTGCGCTTGCGCCGCCGTCCACCTTCAGTGCAGTCAGCCTGATGCCGGAATCTGCCTCCATCGCTTTCAGAACGTCATTTGTCTGATAGCAGAGGGAATCTAGCGTCGCACGGATAATATGATATTTATTGACACCGCGGGTCAGACCAACGATAGTTCCTCTTGCGTACTGATCCCAGTGCGGCGCTCCAAGACCGGTAAATGCGGGTACAACGTAACAGCCGTTGGTGTCCGGTACCTTCTTTGCCATGTACTCAGAATCCGGAGAGGAATCGATGAGCCTCATCTCATCGCGCAGCCATTGGATTGCAGCTCCTGCAACGAAGATAGAGCCCTCCAGAGCGTAATTGACCTTGCCATCCAGTCCCCATGCGATGGTTGTAACCAGGCCATTCTTGGAGTATACCGGGGTCTCCCCTGTATTCATGAGCATGAAGCAGCCGGTGCCATAGGTATTCTTTGCTTCGCCTGCCGTGAAGCAGGTCTGTCCGAACAGCGCCGCCTGCTGATCGCCCGCCGCACCGCCGATTGGGATCGGTCCTCCGAAGAAGCCCGGATCTGCCTCTCCGTAGATGCAGCTGGATGGCTTTGCCTCCGGAAGCATGGACTTCGGGATATTCAGTTCTGCAAGGATACTGTCGTCCCATTGCAGGGTCTTAATATTAAAGAGCATGGTTCTGGATGCGTTGGAGTAATCTGTCACATGGACTTTTCCTTTTGTCAGCTTCCAGATGAGCCAGGTCTCTACAGTACCAAAGAGCAGCTCACCCTTTTCAGCTCTGGCTCTTGCGCCCGGGACATTTTCCAAGATCCAGCGAAGCTTGGTGCCGGAGAAGTAGGCATCAATCACAAGCCCTGTCTTCTCGCGGAAGCTGTCTGTAAGACCTTTTCCCTTCAGAGAGTCGCAGTATTCGGAGGTTCTGCGGCACTGCCAGACGATTGCGTGATAGATGGGCTCGCCGGTGTTCTTGTCCCAGACAATGGTGGTTTCTCGCTGGTTGGTGATCCCGATCGCTGCGATATCTGCTGAGGTGACGCCGATTTTTGCCATTGCCGCCTGCGCCACTTCCAGCTGTGTCGACCAGATTTCGTCGGCATCGTGCTCTACCCAGCCCGGTTTTGGGAAATACTGAGTAAATTCCTTTTGCGCGACACTGCACATCTCTCCCTTCTCGTTGAAGAGAATACAACGATTGCTTGTAGTTCCGGAATCCAATGCCATCACGTACTTACTCATAATTACTTCCTCCTTCTCGTTGATTGACAGCTCTCATATTTTAAATTTTTCTGCTTTCACAGAAAAATTAATATGCTCCGACGCAGAAAAACAGCGGTAAAAATGAGCGCATAGCTATCGCAATAATCCCTGGAAGTGCTACATTTTTCCAGGAGTACAGGAGACTGTCAAACAAAAAGAGAGTAAACAAATAACGCAGCATTTCTGCTGTTATCAGTTTGCTCTCCATCGTCTCCTGCAACTGTATTAAATTAATTTTATATTAACATTTTGCACAATGATATTCAACAGTATTTTTATAAAATTATTATTTTTTATACATTCAGCAATAGTTTTATTATATTTCATCATCAATCTATCTATTATTCCTATCATCTATGCATATATTCTGTTCTCTTCATACGAAAAACAAATATTCAACTTTTATTTCAGACATTGAAAAGCTATGTAAAACTGAAAATGAGCTCCGCCAAGCCCTTGCAGACTCAGCGAAACTCATCACTCTGTTTCTTATAGAGACGAACTGTAAGCCGGGTTATGTATCAAACGGTCATCTATCTAGTCCTGTCGTTACCGACAGGCTCAAGCGACCTACCCAGACAGTATTTTCAGATTGCTCTGAAAATCGGCGGGCAACCGATCTGTCCTGTTCGGTCTTGCTTCGGATGGGGTTTACATAGCCCCGCACGTCACCGTGCGGTCGGTGGTCTCTTACACCGCCTTTGCACCCTTACCGGCCAAGGCCGGCGGTATATCTCTGTTGCACTATCCTGGGAGTCACCTCCACCGGATGTTATCCGGCATCCTGCCCTGTGAAGCCCGGACTTTCCTCACCTGCAGCCTTTCGTCTCTGCAGCCGCGACCGTCTGTCCGTCTCCGGACTGTACTGTAACACAGTCTCGTGGTTTTCGCAATGAAAAGCTTCTGCAATATGAGTCGTTCCTCAGAGCTTACATCCCGTAACAACTGCCGCCGACAAATTCACGAATAATTGAGGTCGCCGGAATATGATCTGAAGGAATAGTTAAAAAATACTCGAGAAATTTCAGGAGACGCTTGGCTTCCGGATATTCCGGCGAATTTTCCGGAATTCCGTAGAGCAGAGCTTCCGCATAGGGCTTAATCACTGCGGTCTCATAAATCAGAGCGGAATTGAAAATCAGATCTGCTCCATCCTGGAAAGGAAAGATGTTTAGATGCTCCCCCCGGACCACAGAGGGCCATCTGTGCAAAGTCTCCTGCGCACTTGTACCTCTGATTCTGGCGTCGCGCGTCATTCTGCGGAGCAGGCGCGCATCGGTGGTTGGAATGCGATTGTGCTCATCGATATTCATCTGTGTCAGGCAGCTGATATAAATGCGAAATTTGCGCTCCGCCGGAATAGCCTCAGAAAGAAGATCATTCAGACAATGAATCCCTTCTATGACCAGTATATCTTCTGGACCGCACTGTAAAAAATCTCCACAGTATTCCCGCTGTCCCCTGGTGAAGTTGAAGCGGGGCAGTTCCACTCTCTCGCCTTGCATGAGACGGGACATATCCTCATTGAATTTTTTTACATCCATTGCGCCAAGACTCTCAAAGTCATATTCTCCATTGGCATCCCGCGGAGTATCCTCCCGGTTTTTAAAGTAATTATCCACTTCAATGGGGTGCGGACGCAGGCCCAGAGCCATGAGTTGGGTAGACAGACGCTTTGAAAACGTTGTTTTACCGGAAGATGAGGGACCTGCGATCATAACAAAACGCAGATTCCTGCGCTCCGCAATCTGCTGCGCAATATCCCCGATTCGCTTCTCCATCAGGGCCTCCTCGCAGAGCAGGAGCTCTCTGGTCTTTCCGGAAGCGATGGCCTCGTTGAGTGAAGCCACCGTATTCAATCCTGTTTTCTCAAGCTTTTCCGTGGTTTTATGCATCTCCTGAAACACCTTCCTGGATGGAGTAAAGATCGGAAGTTCATCCGGATTCTCCATTGTGGGAAGACGCAGTACAAAACCATCTCCGAAGAGCTCCAGCGCAAAGCAATGGATGTACGAGCTATCCGGAACCATATAGCCGTAGAAGTAATCCGTGAAGCCTGCAAGGCTGTAGATATTGACCCGTGAGCTTCTGCGGAAGCGGAACAGCCGTTCCTTGTCCCGCATTCCGTTCTTTTTAAATAGGCGTATGGCCTCCGCCTTTGGCACATTCATTTTTTTAATCGGCAAAGCCAGCTCTACAAGGCGCTGCATCCCTGTACTCACTTTATTGATCAGCTCCTGGTCCAGGGTAAAAGCTCCCCGGGCCTGACAGAACAGTGCACGCCCCACAGAGTAATCAATCGTCAGTCCGTCGATATGCTCTCTCCCGACCACATCGTAGAAGGCCTTCAACATCAGGAGCACAGCGCTTCGCTCATAGCACTGGTGGCCCGGCTTATCCGCAGCTGTGATCATTTCAACCGTACAGCTCTCTTCAACGGTTTTACTCAGCTCCCGCAGCGCAGGGCCACACTTTACCAGCAGAATGCGGTGAGAATAATTTTTCTGCATCTGCTCGGCAATCTCCTGAAACTTCGTGCCCGCCGGGCAGCAGATCTGCTCTTTTCCAACTGTTACGGTACAAAGTTCTCCTGTCATTAATACTTCCTTTCTGTTTACTGTCTGCTTCGTATTTTCCAGAGGGCTAAGCTTCAGCCATCTGTAAAAAGGTGGAAAGCCGTTCCATAGCAGTGATACTCTGCACGAGTTTTTTTTGTTTATGGCTCACCGCTGGACCAAACGCAGTTCCCAGCTGCGTAAGTATTGTGTTTTCTTTTTTGATCTCATGCGTGATAAAGCGAAGCAGCACCGGATCTCGTTCGGCGAGAAGCACAGGGCCGAAGCGTTCTGCAACAGCATCCGGAATTCCATATTTTCTGGTTGCAAGATAGGGTTTCTCCCCGTTTCCGCGCACCGCCTTTAAAATAAGATAGTATTTATCCTCCTCACACAGCAGCTGCTCTCTCTGAATGCAAAAACCATGTGTCTTCAGATATACCCGGAACAGCGCCCAGGCTGTGTGTGGAGAGAAGATCCATTCATTTGCACTGTCATAGAGGGACTGCAGCTTTGGAAAACCGCTCCTCTTAAAAGCGCCCTCTTCAAGTATTCGTATCATCAGCTCTCCGCCCATGCCGGAGATCAGCACTGTATCTGCCTCCCCCGGGCGCAGTCCCTTCAGACCGTCCGAGAGACGGAGCGCAGTTCGGGCTTCAAGACCATAGGCGTGGATGTGCGCCTCCGCCCTGGCAAGCGGGCCTGCTCCGATGTCACAGGCATATGCAAAGGGGATACGCTGTTTAAGCAGCAGACTCACCGGAATCAGTGCGTGATCGGTGCCGATGTCTGCAAGCCGGTGTCCCGGCGTCACCATGTTCGCAAGAGCGGAAAGTCGCGCAGAAAGTCTGGGATGCGCTGTCGTTTCTTTTTCTGCCATAAAGCTCCTCAGTCAAGATAGTCTTTCAGCTGCTTTGACCGGCTGGGATGGCGCAGCTTTCTGAGCGCCTTTGCCTCAATCTGCCGGATGCGCTCCCGGGTCACGTTGAATTCCCTGCCCACTTCCTCGAGTGTTCTCGGTTTTCCGTCCATCAGGCCAAAACGAAGCTTTAATACCTTCTGCTCACGCTCTGAAAGCTGATTGATAACTCCCATCAGCTGCTCATGCAGCAGCACGCCGGCAGCGGCATCCACCGGAACCTGGCTGTTATCGTCCTGAATAAAATCACCGAGATGGGAGTCCTCCTCTTCGCCAATCGGCGTCTCAAAGGAGACCGGTTCCTGAGAGATCTGTATGATATCCCGCACCTTTTCAACCGGTGTATCAAGCCTCTTTGCGAGCTCATCTGCGGAGGGTTCTCTGCCAAGCTCCTGTACCATCTGTCGCTGTGTACGGACAAGGCGATTGATCGTCTCTACCATGTGCACCGGAATGCGTATTGTGCGGGCCTGATCCGCGATGGAGCGGGTGATGGACTGGCGTATCCACCAGGTGGCATAGGTCGAGAACTTAAATCCCTTCGTATAATCAAATTTATCCACGGCCTTCAGAAGACCGAGATTGCCTTCCTGAATCAGGTCGAGAAACTGCATTCCTCTTCCTACATAGCGCTTGGCTATGCTGACAACAAGACGAAGATTTGATTCGGCGAGCTTTTGCTTGGCCGCATTTCTGCTTTCGACGCTCCCTTCAACCATGGCCCTGGCCAAAGTTTGCTCCTGTTCCGCTGAGAGCAGAGGAATCTTTCCGATTTCCTTCAGATACATTCTGACCGGATCCTCGAGGCCCACCCCTTCCGGAACCTCCAATTCCTTGAGCTCGGTCAGTTCTTCCTCCGCTACATCTTCTGCACTTTCATCATCATCGTCCAGAAAAGACGGTGTCATATCCTCGTCATTTTCCTCTGTGTTCAGAATATCAATTTTATGGCTGTCCAGATACTCATAGACTTGATCCAGCTGTTCTGTCGTGAGCTGATCATTTTTGAACCACTCCATCAGCTCTTCGTTGCTGATAACCCCTTTTTTCTTCGCTGCTTCTGCAGCAATGCGCTGTAGCTTATCTGCGAGACCTGAAGCATCCAGATTTGTCTGTGACATATAGTCTACCCCCCGAGTTCAATCCTTGTGTTTTTCAGTTCCGCTTTTTCCTTCAGTATCTTTTGCAGCTCGGCAACAGTCGTGGCGCTGCGAGATGCCTGATTCAGGTATTCCATACGAATGTTTCGAATACAATCAATCAGAGCCTTTTCCTTTTCCTCCTGATCCAGCGCTGCACTGAGCTTTGCATGAAAGACCGCTGCAGCCCTTCCGGCTTTTTCTTCATCCTCCGCATACCCATTCAGAATCGCTCCCGGATTGACATTGCCCTTATGTATACTGAGAAAGAGTTTTTCCGCAAGTTCACGGTAGAGAGAATCTGTAAAATGTTCCGGAGAAACCCACTGATCTGTTTTCTTCAAGAGCTCCGGCTCTTCAGCAAGCAGAGTGAGAAACAGACGCTGACTTTTCAGAACCGGATCCTCCTGCTCCGCCGTCTTTCTTCTGCGCGAACCAGAATCCTTTTCCCCGGGATTCGGCACTGCATAGCGCTCCCTGTCGTAGTTCTGTTTCAGCTGCACTCTGGCACCAGTCCGATTCACAAGCTCCCGCAACTCTCTTTCCGGTATCATATGCTCTCTTGATACCGCTTGCAGGTAGTTTTCCCGCTCCAATGGTTCGGAAAATTCTGCCAACTTTCCGGCGCACTCCCGATAAAAGGCTGTTTTTTCTGCAGGGTCCGTGCTGTTGTACTGCTTTGCAAGCTGATCTATCTCCCAGAGAAACGCGTTCTTTGCTGCGTCAATTCTCTCCTGATAGGCATCCGCTCCCAGTGCCTTTATAAATTCATCCGGGTCCTTGTAGGGCTTCATGGAGAGGACGCGCGCATTGATACCGGCATTTCTCAGCAGCGGAAGTGCGCGCTTGGCGGCATTCTGCCCCGCGCCGTCTGAGTCATAGGTCAGAATCACCTGCTTCACATAGCGCTTCAGGAGCAGACAGTGCTGCGCTGTCAGAGCCGTTCCGAGTGAGGCGACCGCATTGGTGAAGCCGGCCTGATGGAGAGAAATCACGTCCATATAACCTTCGCACAGAAGGAAAAAATCCTTCCTTGAACTTCTTGCGTAATTCAGTCCGTATAGATTTCGGCTCTTGTCAAAGAGCTTCGTCTCCGGGGAATTCAGGTATTTCGGCTCTCCCTCTCCCATTACCCGGCCGCCAAAGCCGATGACGCGGCTGTTGATATCGAGAATCGGAAACATCGCCCGATTCCAGAACTTATCCCGCGCCCCGCGTTCCTCGATCGTGACGAGTCCGCTCTCCTTCAGTACCGGGTCTGTATAGCCCCGGCTCTTTAAGAAGTGATAGAGCTCTCCCGGACGTTTGCTGGAGTACCCCAGACCAAAGCGGCGCAGGGTCTCCTCAGAAAGTCCTCTGCCGGTCAGATACTGATAAGCTCTCTCTCCCTCCCTTGTGTGCAGCAGCTGATAATAATGCGTTGCGGCAAGCTTATGCATCTCCAGCAACTGTTCCCGCAGCTGATGAGTCTTACGATCCGCATCCGAATATTCCTGCTCCGGAAGACTCATGCCGCAGCGCTTTGCGAGAAAACGCACCGCCTCCGGAAAGCTTAAGTTTTCGTACTGCATGACAAAGGAAATAACATTTCCACCAGCGCCGCAGCCAAAGCAATAGTACATCTGCTTCGACGGGGATACGGAAAAGGAGCCGCTCTTCTCATTGTGAAAGGGACAAAGACCAAAATAGCTGCTCCCCTTCCTCTTCAGGCTGACATAAGGAGAAATCACATCCAGAATATCATTTCTGGCACGTACCTCCTCGATGATTTCATCTGAATAGAACAAGGCTTCCTCCTCTCCGGAAATTCTTCAGAAAACGGACCAGGACTTGGGAACAAAGAGCTCCTCAAAGCAGTGAATTGCGTACTGATCGCTCATTCCTGCGATGTAATCACAGACGGTGCGCTCGAGTGGCTGTCTGAGCTCTGTCATAAAATATTGATACTCCCTCGGCATTGCAGATGGGTGGGCACAGAAATACTCATAGAGCTGGCGTATCATCTCCTGAGCCTTCGCTTCCTCTGCCTTCGGTGCGCTGTCGCTGTAGACATTGCGGAAGAGCCAGGCTCTGAGCCCCATCATGCTCTCGAACATGCCCTCCGACATCTGCACAGACTGCTGTCCCAAACTGTGAGAGATCACATTTCGTATCATTGTGTTCAGCCGATCCCGGACGCTGTGTCCAAGCAACTCCGTATACTCCGCGGGAAGATCCTGTTCCGTAAAGATGCCCGCCCGAATCGAGTCGTCGATATCGTGGTTAATGTAGGCGATTTTATCTGAAATTCGCACCACACAACCCTCCTGCGTGGAGGGATGTCCGGCAGTGCCGTGATTTAGTATGCCGTCCCGCACCTCTTTCGTGAGATTCAGACCTCTTCCGCTCTTTTCCAGAAATTCCACAGTGCGCACACTCTGTACATTGTGCTTAAAACCCTCCGGACAGATACGGTTTAGCACGCGTTCTCCGGCGTGCCCAAACGGCGTATGCCCCAGATCATGTCCCAGTGCAATAGCTTCAGTGAGATCTTCATTTAGGCGCAGAGATTTCGAGATGGTTCTGGCGATCTGTGATACCTCAAGCGTATGTGTGAGCCGGGTGCGGTAGTGATCGCCCTCCGGCGCCAGAAATACCTGCGTCTTATGTTTCAGACGCCGAAAAGCCTTGCAGTGCAGAATGCGATCCCGATCTCGCTGGTAAACCGGACGGAGATCATCCTGCGGCTCCTCACGATCCCGCCCGCGGGAATTGCAGCTCAAAGCTGCACCGGGAGAGAGAAAGGTACGCTCGGCTTCTTCCAGTTCTTCTCGTATGCTCATATCGTCCTGCACCTCAATTACAGAAATATACTGCGATGACTGTTTTACCCTCTCGCTGCTGACTAATGGGTTTTCTCGCCAAAACTCCATTTGCGCAAGCGCATGGAGTCTTTCCTCGTTATTTTACCATCTCGCTGCCGCTCGATGGGTTTTCTCGTCAAAACTCCATTTGCGCAAGCGCATGGAGTCTTTCCTCGTTATTTTACCATAAAAATGGCGTGACAGCTATAACAGCACTCTGCCACGGACGTAGCCATAGCTACCGTCTAAAAACAGAGGCTTATAGTCTAGGATAATATGTCGATCGATTTTGTGCTATACACAAAAAACTGACTACACTTCGGTTCTCCTCCCTGCTCTTGACCTCCTGTATTTCAGCGCTTTTGCGACCCGAAAATCTGACTACATTTTGACTACATCTCTGACTACATTTTGCCTTAAAACGCATGTTTTTAGAATAAAAAAGGACAACGCAGGACGGCA
Organism: Moryella indoligenes; assembly: GCF_030812885.1. NCBI lineage: Bacteria > Bacillati > Bacillota > Clostridia > Lachnospirales > Lachnospiraceae > Moryella > Moryella indoligenes. The sequence continues at coordinate 336 of NZ_JAUSTO010000016.1, read as the reverse complement.
TAGTTGAAAGTACCGCAAACCCGCATAAATAAAGGCTTTGGAGCATAAAAAAGACACCGGATAACCGGTGTCAAAATGTTAGTGCAGAGAAAGGGACTTGAACCCTCATGACATTGCTGTCACACGGACCTGAACCGTGCGCGTCTGCCAATTCCGCCATCTCTGCGAACCGAACAAAGGGTACTATATCAGAAGGTTGCCAAACTGTCAATTCTTTTTTACAGTTCTTTACATCTTTTTTGCGGATGATTGTAAGATGAACTAGGACAATAAAAAAGAGCCGATGACGAACTCGTGGTATGATGAAGCTACCACACAACACAACACCAGGAGGTT
>NZ_JAUSTO010000015.1:0-51930 GCF_030812885.1 Moryella indoligenes | reverse complement strand
AGGACTGCAAGCCTATCTCGCAGGGCAACAGGGATGAGCAAAAAAGCGCCCGAAGGAATGAGGGCGCGATTTGCGAATCGCTGTAGGTGCAGCGGAAGTGCGAAGCACGAAGCGGCACGAAGCTTATGCAGACAGACGAGGGAGGCAGGCGCAGACCCCGTGCTTGCACGGAGGACTGCAAGCCTATCTCGCAGGGCAACAGGGATGAGCAAAAAAGCGCCCGAAGGAATGAGGGCGCGATTTGCGAATCGCTGTAGGTGCAGCGGGAGTGCGGAGCACGAAGCGGCACGAAGCTTATGCAGAAAGAGAGGGGAGTCAGGGAGCTCCGTGCAGGTGAGGGAGTCAGGCGCAGACCCCGTGCTTGCACGAAGCGCGCTCCTGTACTAAAATAACAGTATCTATAACAACAGCTGAGTGTCAGAGAGAGCTTTGACACTCACTTTGCTGTTGCAGAAAAAGGCGGGCAGAGCGACGATTTCCCGCACAGGATGGAGGAACTGCCATGAAGGTTGTGATTCTTGCAGGCGGCTTCGGAACCAGAATTACGGAAGAGAGCTACTTAAAGCCCAAGCCGATGATAGAGATCGGCGAACAGCCCATACTCTGGCACATCATGAAATATTATTCCGCGTTTGGCTTTCACGATTTCATCATCTGCCTCGGCTATAAGCAGTATGTGGTGAAGGAATATTTTGCAGACTATTTTCTGCACACCTCGGATGTCACCTTCGATCTCGCCAATAATCAGATGGAGGTACACAGAAAGCACGCGGAGCCCTGGCGGGTCACGCTGGTGGATACCGGCCTGAACACGATGACAGGCGGAAGAGTGCGGAGGATACGGGAATATATCGGCGATGAGCCCTTTATGCTGACTTACGGAGACGGGGTTGCCAATGTGGATCTGCATGCACTGCTGCGCTTCCACGAAAGTCATGATAAGACGGCCACCATTACGATGGTAAATATCGGGCAGGCGAAGGGCGTGCTGGATGTCAATGGAGACGGACAGATCCGCTCCTTCCGGGAGAAGGATGACAGCGACGGTGCGATGATCAACGGCGGATTCATGGTGTTTCGCCCCGGAATCTTTGATTATCTTGAGGGAGATGGCACCGTGCTGGAGCAGGAGCCCTTCCGCCGTCTCTCTGCGGACGGGGAGATGATGGGCTACTATCACCGTGGCTTCTGGCAGTGCATGGATACGCAGCGGGAGAAGAAGAAGCTGGAGGAGCTGTGGCAGAGCGGCAGAGCTCCGTGGAAAATCTGGAAAGAGGATGTCAATGCTTGATTTCTGGAAAAACAAGAGGATTCTGGTGACCGGACACAGCGGCTTCAAGGGAGCCTGGCTCTCCGAGCTCTTATTGCTTGCAGGAGCAGAGCTCACAGGCTACGCGCTTCAGCCGCCGACGGAGCCCTCGCTCTTTTCTTTGCTGAAGCTCCCGGAACGGATGCGCTCTGTGGAGGGGGATATCCGTGACCTTCAACACATGCAGCAGGTCTTCAGGGAAGCACAGCCGGAGTTTGTGCTGCATATGGCGGCCCAGCCCATCGTCCGGACTTCCTATGAACAGCCGGTGTATACCTATGAGACCAATGTGATGGGGACTGTGAACATCTGCGAGTGTGTGCGGCAGAGCGACAGCGTGCGCTCCTTTCTGAACGTGACGACAGACAAGGTCTATGAGAACAGCGAGCTGGGGAAGGGCTTTGTGGAGACAGATTTTCTGGACGGCTACGATCCTTATTCCAATTCCAAGTCCTGCTCGGAGCTTGTGACACACAGCTACGCAAAGTCCTTTCTGAACGCGAGGGGTGTGGCTGTGAGTACGGCGAGAGCGGGAAATGTGATCGGAGGCGGAGATTTCGCGAGAGACCGCATCATTCCCGACTGCGTGCGCGCGGCGGAGCTGGGAGAGGCAGTGGTGCTGCGGAATCCCGATTCTATACGCCCATTCCAGCATGTGCTGGAGCCCCTGTCCGTATATCTCATGATACTGGAGCGGCAGTATCAGAATCCGGCGCTCGCGGGCGCATACAATGTGGGACCGGATCTCGAGGACTGCGTGAGGACCGGGGAGCTGACCCGGCTCTTTGCCGCGCACTGGGGCGAGGGCTTTTGCTGGGAGGTACGGCCGGACGGCGGCCCCCATGAGGCGGGATTTCTCAAGCTGGACTGCGGAAAGCTGAAGCGGACCTTCGGCTGGGAGGCGCGCTGGAACATCGACAGAGCCATTCAGGAGACGGTTCGCTGGTCGAAGGCCTGGCTCTTAGCTGCGGATATCAGAGAGGTCACGGATCAGCAGATTGTCAGCTTTTTTCTCGGATGATTTTGCGGGACGGCAGCATTATCCGCGTAAAGACCTTTACATAACGAGGGCAGTGTGGCTGTCCTCACAGAAAAAGAAAATAGAGGATGAGGAATGTTTGAACACAGCACGGAGACAGAGGCCAGAGAGGAGATTCTCGCTGCGGTGCAGGCCTACTGCGAGCGCTTTCATAATAAGAAAAAAGAATTTCGGCCCGGAGACCGCATTTCCTATGCGTCGCGCGTCTATGACTACAGGGAGATGGTGAATCTGGTGGACAGCGCGCTGGAATTCTGGCTGACCAGCGGACGTTACACGGATGAATTTGAAAAAAAGCTGGGGGAGTATCTCGGCATCCCCTTTGTGTCACTGGTGAATTCCGGCTCCAGCGCAAATCTCTGCGCCTTTATGGCACTGACCTCGCCGCTCCTTCGGGAGAGACAGGTGAAGCCGGGAGATGAGGTGATCACAGTGGCCTGCGGCTTTCCGACGACGGTTACGCCCATAATCCAGTACGGCGCGGTTCCCGTCTTTGTGGATGTCACGATACCGCAGTACAATATAGACACAGCGATGCTTGAAGCGGCGCTCTCTACGAAGACAAAGGCGGTGATGCTCGCGCACACGCTGGGCAATCCCTTTGATCTCGCGACAGTGAAGTCCTTCTGCGATAAGCACGGGCTCTGGCTCATCGAGGACAATTGCGACGCGCTGGGCAGCCGGTATACCATGAGCGGGGAGACGTATTTCACAGGAACAGTGGGAGATATTGGGACCTCCAGCTTTTACCCGCCGCATCACATGACGATGGGAGAGGGCGGAGCGGTCTATACGAAGAACCCGCTGCTGCACCGGATCATCCGCTCCATGCGCGACTGGGGCCGCGACTGCCGCTGCCCCTCCGGCGTGGACAATCTCTGTCAGCATCGCTTTGACGGGCAGTACGGGGAGCTGCCGCGCGGCTACGATCACAAGTATGTGTATTCACACTTTGGCTACAACCTCAAGGTGACAGATCTGCAGGCGAGCATCGGCTGCGCACAGCTTCTGAAATTTCCGGACTTTGCCCGGAGGCGCAGGGAGAACTTTGTGCGGCTTAAGGCGGGACTTGCCGGAACGGAGGGGCGGCTCATTCTTCCGGAGGCCTGCCCGAATTCCGATCCGAGCTGGTTTGGCTTTCTGATAAGCTGTGAGGCGGGGATTGACAGGGCCAAGCTTGTGCGTCACATTGAGGCGCGGGGAGTGCAGACGCGCATGCTCTTCGCCGGAAATCTGACAAAGCACCCCTGCTTTGACGAGATGCGGAGAAGCGGCGAGGGCTACCGTGTTGTAGGGGAGCTTCCGGTCACAAACCGCATCATGCGGGATACCTTCTGGGTCGGGGTCTATCCCGGCATGACCGACGAGATGATCGACTACATGGCACAGACAATACGTGAGGGACTCCTGCTGTGAGAGAACAGGGAAAACTGTGGCTTTCTCTGCATATCCTGATCCTTGTCTTCAGTCTGTCCTCCGTGTGCAGCAAGCTCGCCGCACGGCAGGAGATCTTTACGGCGCTGTGGTTCCTGTTCTACGGGATGGTGCTCGTGATACTCGCCGTCTACGCGATATTCTGGCAGCAGATCATCAAGCGCATGCCGCTCTCCACGGCCTATGCAAATAAGGCCGCGACGGTGATCTGGGGACAGCTCTGGGGACTGCTGCTGTTCCGTGAGCGCATCACAGCAGGAAAGCTTGCGGGTGCGGTGCTCATTGTGCTGGGCATCGTGCTGTATGCGCGCGCATCGAGAGAGGAGGCGGCATGAGCAGACGAACAGCTTACATACTCCTCTTTCTGCTTGCAGTCTTTGTCGCGGCGCTCTCTCAGCTTCTTTTGAAGAAGGCGACGCTGCGTCAGTACAGGACGCCGTGGCAGGAGTATCTGAATCCGTTGGTGATCGTGGCCTATGGCTGTTTCTTTCTCGCGACAGCGGTGGATGTGATCGCTTACCGAGAAGTACCGTTGAGTCTTGGGCCCATCCTTGAGGCGACAAGCTATATCTATGTCACAATCTTTGGCGCTCTGTGCTTTCATGAAAAAATCACGGCGAATAAGCTCAGGGCGCTCTTTTTGATTCTGCTGGGAATCGCAGTATTTGCGGTGTTTGGATGAGAGAGGAGAGGGTTATGAGTCAGCACTATGATTATCTTTTGGTCGGCGCGGGGCTCTACAACGCGGTCTTTGCGCACTATGCAGGGAAGCAGGGCAGAAGCTGCCTTGTCATTGAGCGGCGGAATCACATCGGCGGCAATATCTACTGTGAGGATGTGGAGGGAATACACGTCCACAAATACGGCGCACACATCTTTCACACCTCGAACAGAAAGGTCTGGGACTTTGTAAATTCCTTTGTGGAATTCAACCGCTTTACAAATGCGCCGGTCGCGAATTTCAGGGGGGAGATGTATAACCTTCCCTTCAACATGAATACCTTCGCGCGAATGTGGAATATACGGACGCCGGAGGAGGCCCGGGAGATCATCGAGCGGCAGCGGGCGGTGATTCAGGGCGAGCCGCGGAATCTGGAGGAGCAGGCAATCAGCCTCGTGGGAACGGATATCTATACGAAGCTCATCAAGGGCTACACAGAGAAGCAGTGGGGCAGAGACTGCAGGGAGCTTCCGGCCTTTATTATCCGGCGTCTTCCCGTGCGCTTCACCTACGACAACAATTACTTCAACGACCGCTATCAGGGAATTCCGGAGGGCGGCTACAATGTGCTGATCGAGGCGCTGTTTGACGGCTGCGACATAGAGCTCGGTGTGGATTATCTGGAGCAGAGAGAGAAGTACGATGCAATGGCAGATCAGGTGATCTATACAGGACCGATTGACGCGTACTTTGATTACAGCCTCGGAAAGCTTGCCTACCGCTCCCTGCGCTTTGAGACAGAGCTTCTGGATCAGGAGAACTGGCAGGGAAATGCTGTCGTGAACTACACGGAGCGCGAGGTGCCGTGGACCCGCATCATCGAGCACAAGCACTTTGAGTTCGGAACGCAGGAGAAAACTGTGATCACGCGGGAGTATCCGGAGGACTGGAAACCGGGCATGGAGCCCTACTATCCGGTAAATGATGAGAAGAATCAGGCACTCTATGCGGCTTACCGCGCACTGGGAGAAAAAGAGCGCGTCGTATTCGGCGGGAGACTCGGGGAATATCGCTACTACGATATGGACAAGGTGATCGAGAGTGCCATGAGGAAGGCGGAGGAGCTCCTATGATTATTACGCGAACACCGTTTCGGATGTCTTTTTTCGGCGGCGGGACAGATCTGCCGTCTTTCTATCGGGAGCACGGCGGCGCGGTGCTCTCCACAAGCTTTGATAAGTACTGCTATGTGAATGTCCGGCATCTGCCGCCCTTTTTTGACTACAGCTCAGAGCTCTCCTACTCAAAGATTGAGAGAGTGCGCACCGTGGATGAGATACAGCATCCGGCAGTGCGCGAGGCGATGAAATACCTCGATATGCGGGAGATACGCCTGACCTATGAGGCCGATCTTCCGGCGCGCTCCGGGCTTGGAACCAGCTCCTCCTTTGCCGTCGGAATGCTGAATGCCTTCTACGCGCTGAAGGGGAAATATGCGGACAAGAAGAAGCTGGCGGACGATGCCATCTATCTGGAGCGCGTGCTCTGCAATGAGGCGGGTGGCCTGCAGGATCAGATCGCGGCTTCCTTCGGCGGTCTGAACCTGATTCGTTTCCACTCCGAGGGCTACACCGTGAGCCCCGTCATCATAGCACCGGAGCGGAAGAAGCAGCTGAACGACAGCCTGATGCTCTTCTTTACCGGCTTCTCCCGCTTCTCTGCGGATATTCAGACAGAGACCGGGCGGGCCATTCGGGACAAGACAGCGGAGCTGAAGGAGATGCTCTCTCTGGTGGATGAGGCGGAGCGCGTGCTGACCTCAAAGACAGAGCTCTCGGAATTTGGACGCATGCTGGATCACAGCTGGAGGCTGAAGCGGGGCATCAGCGCGAAGATTTCCACAGATTCCATTGACGCTCTCTACGATAAGGCGATGAAGGCGGGGGCGCTCGGCGGAAAGCTGCTCGGTGCGGGCGGCGGCGGTTTTCTTCTCTTTTTTGTGGAGCCGGAGCGGCGGGCGGCGGTGCGTGAGGCGCTCTCAGATCTTCTCTATGTGCCCTTCAGCTTTGAAGATGCCGGAACAAGAGTTATTTTTTATGAGGCGGAGAGCTACGAGCTGTGAGAATGCTCTGAGCACATACTCTCAGACGCCATGAATGAGGCGGTCATGCGGACGGTCATTCAGAATATGCGGAGGATGAAAGCCGATCCGCAGGATATCACCGCGCGGGGAGAGCTCGCATGGGCCTCCTCTGTCGCAGAGCTGGGGATACTGAAGCTCGGGAGGCGCACAGATTTTCAGAATCATATGATAGAGCATCAGCTGGGAGCCTATACCAACTGTGGTCACGGAGCGGGGCTGGCGGTGCTGCATCCCGTGGTATACCGCCACATCTGTAAGGAGGCTCCGCAGCAGTTTGCCCGTTTTGCGAGAGAGCTGTTCGGTATAGGCACAGAAGCTGCGGGAGAGGACGGAGAGAAACGTGCCGCAGAAAAAGGTGTGGGGGCACTCGCGGACTTCATACGGGAGATGGGACTCCCGACGAGTTTCCGTGCACTGAGCATCAAGGACAGCACAAAGTTCCGGGAGATCGCAGAGAGTGTCAGGCTCATGCCGGGCTGCGTGCATCATTTTTCGGCGGAGGAGATATACCGGATACTTTTGGCATGTATGTGAAAAAGTGCTTGCCATTCCTGCAAATGTATGATATAAAATTAAAGCACGTGCAAGAGAGCACGCGAAACGCAGGTGTGGTTCAATGGTAGAACACCAGCCTTCCAAGCTGGATACGTGGGTTCGATTCCCATCACCTGCTCTTGTCTTTTCTAAAAAGACAGTGAGTCTGTAGCTCAGCTGGATAGAGCAACGGCCTTCTAAGCCGTGGGTCGGGGGTTCGAATCCCTTCAGGCTCGCGCGGAGCAGATGCGCGATCACCGGGATTTTCAATCACCGATGCACGTTGTTCCAAACAATCCGTAATATGGTGGGTATGGCGCAGTTGGTTAGCGCGCCAGATTGTGGATCTGGAGATCCAGGGTTCGAGCCCCTGTACCCACCCGAAGAAATTAGGCTGTCGCATGAAGTAAATTTATGCGACAGCCTTTTTACCATGTAGAAATCCAGGCTTATAGGACAATCCAGCCGCTCGACCGGATTTCTTTTATAAAACGGGGCTTATAGGACAAAACGAAAGCCCGATCTCCGAAAAGACCACCGAGATACTTATTTAACTTCTCCGAGTAAATGCCCCTCTCCGGATGGCTGTCCCAGCGGCACGGATGTATCACTGGGCCAATAGGTGTCGCTCGGATCAAAGCTCATTACCACTTCCCTGTCATAGTACGCAGAGAGCTCCTGTGATCCCCAGATGCGAATCATACGAACGGTATGGGTCGAGCGCCTGTCATCGTAGGTCATGAAAGCGATTTCCCTCGGCTCCGTCAGCTCAAGGATCAGCATTTTCTCATTGACATCGGAGTATCCCGGGTTTGGATCTCTTTCATTTCAATCGTTCTCAATCCCCCCATACATACGCCAGAGTGGGATAATAGTCAAGTCTAGCCTATAGTAAAAGCAAATGTATCGTTAAGTTTTATAAAATTCACATGGAAATCTCCGGGTGTTATAGTTAAAATAACATTTTTTACAGGGGGTAGCCATGAGCGAAAAAAAGAAAAGCTTTAAAATGCCGCATACCTTTGTCATCATTATCTTTATGATACTGCTGGCAACCGTGCTGACCTGGATCATTCCGGCCGGAAAGTTCGAGCGCTTCGAGAACGCCGCAGGAATCAAGGTCATTGATCCGAATCAGTTTACTTATCTCGGACGTACACCGGTGAATCCTTTCAAGATTCCGCTGTACATTGTCAATGCCATCAAGAGCCGCATCGCCCTGATGCAGGTCATCCTCTTTTCCGGCGGCGCCTTTGAGCTGATTGCCCGCTCCGGTGCGCTCCATTCGGTCGTCGCCAGAATCGCGAAGATGTTCAAAAATCAGCTCTACATTTTTATTCCGCTGATGACTACGATCTTTGCTCTGATCTGCACCACACAGGGCGTGAACCAGTTCATCGCCTTCGCCCCGGTCATCGTGATGATTACGCTCGGCATGGGTCTGGATTCCATCACCGGTGCGGCGATCATTCTGCTTGGCGGCGCAGTTGGTTTTTCCACCGGAACGCTGAATCCGAATACAACTGTGGTTGCGCAGGAGATCGCGGAACTGCCGATCTATTCCGGTATCAGCTACCGCATGGTGTGTTTTGTGGTGTTCCTGATTATCACCAACATTTACCTTGTACGCTACGCTATGCGCATCAGCAAAAATCCGGAGCTCAGCCCGATGTATGAGCTGGATAAGGAGAGCGAGCTCAAGGCGGTAGAGCTGGATTCCTTCGGTCCGATGAATGCCGGCAAGTGCATGATTATCGCCGCGCTTGTCGCTGCGCTCGGCGCCATGGTCTACGGCAGCATTAAGCTGGAGTGGGGCATGGAGGAGCTGGCAGCTGTATTTATCTGGCTCGCGGTTGTCGCAGGCTTTGCCTCAGGGCAGAACCCGTCCGGTATTGCAAAGATCTTCATCGAGGGCTGCAAGAAGATGCTCACAGCGGCGCTGATCATCGGCCTCGCAACTGCAATTGCCAATATTATGAAGGACGGAAATATCGTCGATACGACGGTCTACGGACTGGCGAGCGTGCTGCGTCATGTGCCGTCTGCGTTCCTGGCTCCGGCCATGTACATCGCGAATACACTGATCAACTTTGTGCTGGTATCCGGCAGCGGACAGGCAGCCGCAGTCATGCCCATCATGACGCCGCTCGGCGATCTGCTCGGCATCACCAGGCAGACCACAGTTCTGGCGTACAATTTCGGAGATGGCTTCTGCAACTATATACTGCCGCACTCCACAGCGCTGATGGGCATTATCTCTGCGGTCAATATTCCCTATGATCGCTGGATGAAGTTCATGTGGAAGCTCTTCTTCATCTGGGCAGGCGTGGCCTGTGTCATGACCTTTATCGCACAGATGATGCACTACGGACCGGTGCTGTAATATATTTCAGAGGAGAATTATGAAAGAACAAATCTTTGCAGCGCTGGAGAAACAGAGAGAGAAGCTCATCTCCATGGCAGATTTTATTTATGACCACCCGGAGTGCAGGGGAAATGAGGTTCAGGCCTCTGCGCTTCTCACGGATTATCTGGAAGAGAATGGCTTTCTGGTAGAGCGTGGGATTGCAGACTTTCCGACAGCCTTCCGCGCGGTGTATGAAAACGGCAGCGGCGGTCCGTCGATCGGTATACTCTGTGAGTACGACGCGCTGGAGAAGATCGGTCACGGCTGTGGGCATCATATGCAGGGCCCCAGCTGTATTGGTGCGGCGCTTGCCCTGAAGGAGGTTTATCAGGAACGTCCCTATAAGCTTGTGATTTATGGGACTCCGGCAGAGGAGACGCTGGGCTCCAAGAGCCTTATGCTGGAGCGGGGCTGTTTTAAGGATATCGATGTGGCGCTGATGATGCACGGCTCGCCCACGACCTGTACCGATGTGAAATCCATGGCGGACATTCATTTCGACGTAAAGTTCAGAGGAAAGAGCGCGCATGCGGCAATGGCGCCGGAGAAGGGAAGAAGCGCCTTTGATGCACTGCTCGTCGCCTTTCATGGCATTGAGTTCCTGCGGGAGCATGTGCCGGAGGATATCCGCATGCACTACACCGTGACCACGCTTCCGGGCCCGGCGAATGTGGTTCCGGCGGAGGCGAGCGGACAGTTTTCGCTGCGCTCCTATTCCAGAGAGCGGCTGGACAGTCAGGTGATTCCGCGCTTCTATGATATTATCAAAGGGGCGGCGCTGATTGCAGGGGTAGAATATGAGATCCACAGGGACAAGTATCTCTTCAATAAGATTCCGGTGCTGAAGCTGAATGAGCTGCTGATGAAAAATGCAGAGCTTGTGAATGCGCCGCGGCTCGCGCCGCCGAGAGAGAAGACGGGTTCCACGGATTTCGGAAATGTGATGTATGAGGTCCCGGGCTCCTGCATCCGCGTTGCCTTTGTTCCCAGAGGGGCGGTTGCACACTCACAGGAGTATGTGGATGCCGGAAAGACGCAGGAGGCACACGACTGCATTCTCTACGGTGCGAAGATCATTGCGGCTTCCTGCTATGATATGATCAGCAGACCGGAGCTGCTGCAGGAAATTCAGGCGGAGTTCCGGGAGAATCGCAAAAACTTTGCGTGACCCCGGCAGAATGATGGATTAGAATGAAGTAGACGCGACTGAAAGCTCATCGGAGTAGTTCCGGTGGGCTTGGTTGCATTTCCGGCTGCAGAGATGGCAGTGCGAAGGAGGAGCTATGAGCGGTATGGATCTGAAGGAGCAGAAATATGTGTGTACGCTGGCGGAGTGCGGGACACTCGTGCAGGCTGCGGAGAAGCTCTTCATCACCCAGCCCGCGCTGAGTCTCTATATCACCAATTTGGAAAAGACGCTGGGACTGCCGCTGTTTGAGCGCCGCGGAAAGAAATTCAAGCTCACCTACACAGGCAGGTGCTATGTGGAAAAGGCGCGGAAAATGCTGGCACTGCAGCGGGAATTCAATGAGGAGATAGAGGAGATCGCACGGGAGCAGCGCGGTCTGATACGCCTCGGGATCGCACAGCGCAGAGGGAGCTGGCTGCTGCCGCCGGTGCTTGCAGAGTATGATGGGCTGTGGCCGGATATAGAGATTCGGCTGCGGGAGGGCAATCTCTCCGTGCTCTACGAGATGCTGCGGAACACGGAGCTGGATCTGGTGGTGCTGAACGACTATGACGCAACGGATCGGATGGAGAAGATTGTATTGTTTGAGGAAGAGTTTCTGGTCGCAGTGTCTCCGGAGCATCCAATCAATGCGAAGAGCTTTCAGAAGCCGGGAGAGTACTACCGCAGGGTACACCCCGAGGATATGAACGGCGAATGTCTTCTGCTCTGTACGAAAATGCAGAGCACCAGAAAGATAGAGGATCAGATCATCCAAAGCTATAAGCTCTGTCCCGCGAAGATACGGGAGTTTCGCAGCGTGGAGACAGCTGTGCAGATGGCGGCGGAGGGAATGGGGATCTCTTTTGTGCGGGAGGGCTTTGCAGTAAATCTGCATTATGACAAGCCGCTCTGCTACTATATTCCGGACATTCCGGATCATAAAAAGACGGTGGTGGCAGCTTATACGAAGAACAGCGCCCTGCCGAAATACATGAGGGATTTTATTTATCTGCTGAAGGAGCACGCTGCGCATTACTGTGAGAGACGGAGGGGAGAAAGCCCGTTTTGATCACTCGGCCTTGATCTCTTTCCAGAGCTCATCGTAGAGCGCGTCCCCGTCCTCGCCGAGGTAGGTGAAGACCTCGGATTTTGCGAGTGCCTCGTCGGAGGGGAAGAGCGCTTCGTTGTTCTGCAGCTCAGCTTCCAGAAGCTCATAGGCGGCTTTGTTCGGGGTGGGATAGGTGATGTACTCGAAATTTTCCTTTGCGATCTCTGCGCGGCAGAGGAAATCGATCCACTTCTCGGCATTCTCCTTGTGTGCTGCATTTTTTGGGATGACCCAGCTGTCGATCCAGACATTTGTTCCCTCTTCAGGAATCACATACTTCAGCTCATAGTCAGCATTTGCCGCAGCGACTTCGCTCTGGATGTAGAGCATTTCGCCGGAGTAAATGACTGCCATGGCAGCCTCACCGCCTATCATCTTGTCGCGCACCTGATCCACGACGTAGGCCTGAACCAGCGGTTTCTGCTCGATGAGCTTGTCCTTTACCGCATTGAGCTCGGTGGGATTTGTGGTGTTGATGTCATAGCCCAGCAGCTTCTCACCGACCATAAAGGCGTCGCGCACGGAGTCCTGCATCAGGATATTATTGGCATATTTCGGGTTCCAGAGATCGCCCCAGCTCTTCGGCTCGTCGCCCGGATCCACCATGGAGGTATTGTAGATGATGCCGACTGTGCCCCAGCAGTAGGGGACAGAATATTTATTTTCCGGATCGAAGCCGCGGGACTTCTCAAGATACTTGGGATCAATGTTTTTGAGATTCGGAACCTTTTCAAAGTCGATGGGCTGGATCAGGTCCTTCTCTATCATCTTCTGGATGATGTAGTCGGAGGGACAGACGACATCGTACTTCACTGCGCCTGCTTTGATGATGGGAAGCATCTCCTCGTTGGTCTCAAAGGTGTCATAAATCACCTTGATTCCGGTCTCCTCCTCAAACTTGTCAACGACATCCTCTCCGATATATTCGCCCCAGTTATAGACATAGAGGGTATTCTGATCATCGGAGGCCTTTTCGCTGCTGCCGCCGCAGCCGGTCAGAGTCAGAGCTGCACCGGCAGAGATCACGAGCAGAGCAGCGAGGAAACGCGTTGCATCAGAGCTTTTTTTCATGTAAGTTCTCCCTTTTATATATAAAATATTTCGGCAGAGCCGGTGAAGCTTAGGGTTGTCTGTGTACTGCCTGAAATGACGGCAGCTTTTTCTGACCGGGCTGTGTCACGCCGTCTTTCTGCGCGGCAGGAAGTTTGTGATAAGTAGCAGGATCAGAACAAAGGTGAAGATCATTGCGGAGAGCGCGTACATGCTCGGAACGATGCCCCGCCGCACCTGAGAGTAGATCAGCGTTGAGAGGGTATCGATACCTGCGCCCTTCGTGAAGTGGGTGATGATGAAATCGTCCAGTGACATCGTGAAGGCGAGAAGAAAGCCGGACACGATGCCTGGCATGAGATCCGGAAGTATGACCCGGAAGAAGGCCTGCTGCGGCGTCGCGCCGAGATCCTGCGCCGCCTCATAGCTGTAGCGGCTCGTCTGCTTCAGCTTTGGCATCACGCTCAGTATCACATAGGGGATATTGAAGGTGATATGGCTGATGAGTATCGTGTTGAAGCCCAGCGAGAAGCGAAACGCGATGAAGGCGAGCATCAGGGAGATGCCGGTCACGATATCTGCGTCCAGCATGGGAATATTCGTGATGGACATGCAGATGTTTTTCGGAACCTTGCGCAGTGCATTGATTCCGATCGCTGCCGCTGTGCCCATGATGGTTGCGATCAGGGCAGAGAGCAGGGCGATGAGCAGGGTGTTGTACAGTGCCCGGAGTATCGTCTCGCTGGAGAAGAGCTCTGCATACCATTTCAGTGTGAAGCCGCCCCAGCGGCTGCGGGACTTGCTCTCATTGAAGGAGAGCGCGATCATGGTGAGTATGGGCAGGTACAAAAAGAGCAGCATGATCACGAGGTAAAAGTCTCCGAGCACGGCGCGGAGCTTCGGCCAGGGATAGTAACTCCCGGCGGGAGGCCGGGTCTTTGTCTCATTTGTCATCAGAATGTTGTCCCCTCTCCGTTTTTATCATAGCGCGCCAGTATGGTCATGCTGAGCAGAATAAAGATCAGCATGACGATGGAGAGCCCGCTGCCGAGATTCCAGTTGCTGGCCTTCGTAAATTCCGACTCTATGACATTGCCGATCAGCAGGATCTTGCTGCCGCCGAGAATGTTGGAAATGACGAAGGTCGTGAGCGCCGGAACAAAGACCATGGTGATGCCGCTCACAATGCCCGGTACCGAGAGCGGAATCCAGATGCGGAGCAGTGTCTGCAGAAAGCTCGCACCGAGATCTCTCGCGGCCTCGATGATACTGTCGTCGATCTTGCACATGGTGTTGTAGACCGGCAGTACCATGAAGGGAAGAAAATTATATACCATGCCCAGCACGATTGCGGTCGGTGTGTTGATGATGCTGATGTTTTTTAAATGCAGCGCCGTCAGGATGCCATTGATCACACCATTTTTTTCAAGCAGGGTCTGCCACGCGAGCGTGCGGAGCAGAAAGTTCATCCACATGGGGAGGATGAAGATGAAGACCACAAAGCTTGCGCTGCCGAGCTTCTTTCCGCGCAGCACCATGGAGAGCGGAAAGGCGAGGAGCAGACATATGGCTGTGCTGATGAGAGACAGCCGGAGTGAGAGGAGCAGTGCCTTCATGTGATTCTTCTCCAGTATGGAGAGGACGTTCTTCAGCGTGAAGGCGCCGCTGCGGTCTGTCAGACCAAAGATAAAGATCAGAAGCAGCGGGATCACAGTGAAGCCGATCATCCAGACGATGTAGGGGAGGGATAGGGCCTTTCTCCCGACAGAGCTCTCATTCATTGACGATCGCCTCCTCATCCTCGGAAGCGGGCTTGTTCATGATCTGAATATTGAAGGGATCCACCTGGATTCCAACCTCCTGTCCGAGCGCAAAGCAGCGGGTGGAGTGAACCAGCCACTCGTAGCCTGTTTTTGTGGTGATTTCCATCTCATAGTGTACGCCCTTGAAGATGCTGTGGGTCACATGTCCCACAAGCGTTCCGTTCTCCGGAGAGACGAGCTCCACATCCTCAGGACGGATCACGACGTCGACGGGCTTGTTCTGTCCGAAGCCCTTGTCCACGCAGCGGAAATTTGCACCGAAAATATTGACCAGCTCATCGTGCACCATAGTCGCGGCGATGATATTGGAATCTCCAATGAAATCCGCGACGAAGGCATTTTCCGGCTCGTTATAGATTTGCTCCGGCGTGCCCATCTGCTGGATGTAGCCCTGATTCATCACGACTATGGTGTCACTCATGGTGAGCGCCTCCTCCTGGTCGTGTGTGACGTAGATGAAGGTGATGCCGAGTTCTTTTTTCAGTCGGATCAGCTCGTACTGCATGTCCTGGCGCAGCTTCAGATCCAGCGCGCCCAGCGGCTCATCGAGCAGAAGCAGCCGCGGCTCGTTCACGATGGCGCGGGCGATGGCAATGCGCTGCTGCTGTCCTCCGGAGAGAGAATTTACGTCGCGGTTCTCAAATCCTTTCAGGTTTACGAGCTTCAGCGCATACTTGATTTTGTCCCTGATATACTGATCGCTCTTTCCCTTGATGCGGAGTCCGAAAGCAATATTTTCAGAGATGCTCATGTGCGGAAAGAGCGCATATTTCTGAAATACGGTGTTCAGCGGGCGCTTGTTCGGGGGAAGGTTCGTGATGTCCTGTCCGTCAAAGAGCACTGTGCCGCTGTCGGGCTTGGTGAAGCCGCCAAGAATGCGGAGCGTTGTGGTCTTGCCGCAGCCGGAGGGACCGAGCAGAGTGACGAAGGAATTTTCCGGAACGGCGAGGTTCAGGTCGTCCAGAACCATCTCGCCGTCAAAGGATTTTGAGAGATGCTGAAGATCAACTAAGCTTGCCATGGCGTATCTCCTTTAAAAGGACGGGGGTGTGCTGACCCAGATCAGGGTGCAGCCGTTTTTTGTACTGATGTGATGCGTCCGGTCTGAGCGGAAGTAAAAGCTCTCGCCCTTCCGGATGTGGCGCAGCTCTTTTCCGAGATGTATGTCTGCGCTCCCGGAGAGAATATAGCCGAATTCCTCCCCCTCGTGGGGATTGTCCGGGTAGGTGGAGCCGCCTGCCTCCAGTGTCAGGAGTATGGGCTCCATCATGTTCTTCTGTGCGTTGGGGATGAGCCAGCGTATCAGATTTTTCAGCTCGGCGTCCCGCTTCTCTGCATAGTCGGCGCGCCCGAAGACGATCTGATCGCTCTCTGTCTCGCTGAAAAAGTCGGCGGGGGTGGTACCGAGGCACTGCAGGATATCCATCAGCGTCTCAATGGAGGGGGAGGTGAGATCGCGCTCCAGCTGGGAGATGAAGCCCTTGGACAGCTCCGTGCGGTCCGCCAGCTCCTCCTGTGTGAGATTGTTTAAAATCCGTAATTGCCTGATCTTCGCACCGATCTCCAAGAAAGGCCTCCTTAAACTTTTAGTTTAGTAAGAATAAACTCAGTCGCGTTTGATTATACCTGAAATCGGGGGGCTGTCAATAGCATTTTTACCCATCCTGTGTTAAAATATGGAGCAATCAGAGACAGCAGGTTTCAGGGCGCTTCGCTGCGCCGGACAGGGGGATATTCATGAAAAAGTACGTCGCCTATGTGGGCTCCTATTCATATACGGGAAAGGCGAAGGGCATCACGCTCTTTGACGTTGATGTGGCCAGGGGCAGCTTTAAAAAGCGGGTGGAGATAGAGGTTGATAATTCCTCTGATATCATCACCTCCTTCAGCGGGAAGACGCTCTACTCCGTGGAGGACTACGGCGTCGTGGCTTTTCGGATACTGGACAATGGCGCGATCACCAGAATCAGCACGCGGAAGGTCAATGGGATGCGTCCGCATCACCTCGCAATCGATCGCTACGACCGCTTTCTCTATGTCTCAGGATATCACGACGGGAAGCTCACAATCCTGAAACTGAGAGAGGATGGCTCCATCGGCCCCATTGTGGATGAGGTCTATCACAAGGGGCTCGGTTCTATCGCGGAGCGCGGCTCCCGGGCGCATATCACCTGCTCGAAGCCCACGCAGGACTGTAAGTTTGTTATGGCCGCGGATCCCGGCATCGATCAGGTCAGCATTTACCGTTTCACAGGAAAGGAAGGGGAGCTGCGTCTCCTCGATGCGATCCGTGTGGAGCGCGGCCGCTCCCCCTATGCATTCACCTTCTCAAAGGATAACCGCTTCCTCTATCTCATGTACGATATGACGAATATGATCGATGTGTTTCGCTACACTGTTTCTGAGGACAGGGGCATGCCGGAGTTTGAGAAGATACAGAGTGTTCTGACGACTGGGGACAACAGGCCCGGGCTTCTGAATGCGGCAACCTGCATGGCATTTACTGCGGACGATGCGCATATCTTTGTGGGAAATGCCGGAGATAACACGGTGACGATGTTCCGTCGCGATGCGGAGACGGGGCTATTGTATGCGGAGTTCAATCTTCCAATCAGCGGAGAGTATCCGAAGGATATTGCGGTATTTCCGGACGGGAAGCACATCGTGAGTGTGAACCATGAGAGCGGTGCGCTCTCCTTCTTCCGGGTGGATTATGAGAAGAAGCTGCTCATCATGAATACAAATGAGATTCCGGTGGATCAGCCAAACTGCTGTGTCATCGTTCCGGTCGGGAACTGAGGGAGAAAGGATGGCAGGAAATACATACGGAACACTGTTCCGGGTCACGACCTTCGGTGAATCGCACGGCGCGGCACTCGGTGCGGTGATTGACGGCTGTCCGGCCGGAGTTCTGCTCTCCGAGGAGCTGCTGCAGTGCTATCTGGACCGGAGGAGACCGGGGCGCTCGCGCTTTGTGACTGCACGGCAGGAGGCAGACCGCTGCCGGATTTTGTCCGGTGTCTTTGAGGGGAGGACTACGGGTACTCCCATCGCCGTGCTGGTGCAGAATACGGATCAGCATTCAGGGGATTACAGCACTGTCCGGGACTGCTACCGGCCGGGTCACGCAGATTTTTGCTACGATCAGAAATATGGCTTCCGGGATTACCGCGGCGGTGGGAGAAGCTCCGGCAGAGAGACGCTGGGGCGCGTCATCGGGGGAGCCGTGGCGGCGGCAGTGCTGAAGAGCTTTGGGGTAGAGACGCAGGCTTGGACGGAGCGCATCGGTCCGGTCAGGGTGACGCCGGGACAGCGGACACTCTCTGCGTGCAGCCTGAATTCGCTGTGGATGCCGGATACAGCGGCAGCGGAGCGCGCAGAGAAGTACCTGGAGGAGCTCATGGGCAGAGGGGATTCTGCCGGCGGAGAGATCGCATGCAGCATACGCGGCGTACCGGCGGGACTCGGGGAGCCTGTGTTCGATAAGCTGGATGCAGAGCTTGCAAAAGCTGTCATGAGTATAGGAGCAGTGAAGGGGATTCAGTTCGGAAGTGGATTTGCTGCGGCTGCGCTCTCTGGGAGTGAGAATAATGACAGCTTTTGCGCCGCGGGGAGAGAAAAGTCAGGCGGTACAGTTGCGGACGAAGACTGCAAGGGAGCAGAGCTCCGGGGCGCGGGAACACAGTCCGGCGTTGCAAAGCGCAGCAATCATGCAGGCGGAGTGCTCGGCGGTATTTCGGACGGGAGCGAGATCTTCTTTACGGCAGCGGTGAAGCCGACGCCGTCCATTGCGAAACGGCAGCGGACAGTCACCCGGGCCGGAGAAGAGACGGAGATAGAGATCCGCGGGCGGCATGATCCGGTGATCGTCCCCCGGGCCGTTGTCGTTGTGGAGTGCATGGCCAACATGGTTCTTCTGGATATGCTGATGCGAAATGCGCTCTCACGTCTCGACAGTCTGAAGAGAGTATATGGAGTGGAATAATAGCGAGATGGTATACAGAAAGCGCCGGCTCAGAGCCAGCGCTTTTTCTTGAAGATCCAGTACCAGATGAGGCAGATCAGAAGACATACGACAATAATGATGGGATAGCCGTATTTCCACTGAAACTCCGGCATCTGAAGATTCATACCGTACCAGCCGACGAGCAGGGTCAGGGGCATGAAGATGGAGGTGACCATGGTGAAGGTCTTTATGATATCGTTCTTTTCACTCTCAATCTGAGACTGGTAGGAGTCCTTGATCTGATTGTTGTATTCCCGCATGCTCTGCACATCGGAGCAGAGCTCGAGCACTCTGTTGTGAAGCGTATTGAAGTAGCTCAGTCCGGCTTCGCTCACGAGCGCATTGTCGTTCTCATAGAAGGTCTCAAAGGCTGAGTCGAAGCGGTCATAGTAGCGCTTCAGTCGGTACAGCTCATGCCGTATCCTGACGATCTGCTCCTTCAATTCACCGTCTGTCTGCCCGGAGAGCACCGCCAGGTCCAGCGCCTCGAGCTGATCTTCGATGCGCTCCAGGTTCTCAATATGCCCGCGGAACAGATTTCTGAAGAACAGATAGAGGGCACGCTCATTTTGCTCTGCTGCTGCAAAGTACTGACAGGCGACATCGTAGGAGTTTTTGTTCTCGCAGAGAAAGAAGAGATCATCCCGGTCAAAGTAGATGAGGATCTGTGACGGCTCTGCGCTGGGGTCCTGAAGATCGTACCAGTCGAAGCAGAGTATCGTGTAGTAATCGAAGCTCTCACAGGGGGCGAACTGCCCCTCTGAGAGATAGTGTATCACGGAGGACTCGATATATTCCCCATAAGCCGGAATTTCTGATGAATAGATGACTTTTTGCATGGCGTCAGTGGATTGCGCGGATGCCCGGCCAGTAGCGGAACAGAACCTTGGCAAGTATTTTGTCGCGGTACACGAAGGTGTTCTTCCAGTAGCGGGCGTCCATGGACTCATTTCTGTTGTCGCCCATGCAGAAGTAAGCATTTTCCGGCACGGTGAAGCTCATATCCGGCTCTGCGATCATGGGCTCCCTGAGATAGGGCTCTTCGAGGGCAGTCTCTGAGCCGTTCAGGTAGACCGCGCCGTCTCTGATCTCTACCGTGTCGCCGGGAAGACCGATGATGCGCTTCACAAAGAGAATCTTCTCATTGTCCGGCCAGCGGAAGATGATGATATCTCCGCGCTTCGGATCTCCAAAGAATTTATAGCTGAGTCTCGAGCCGATCACGCGGTCACCCGTCATGATGGTATTTTCCATGGAGGCGGAGGGGACGCGGGAGTTGGCTATGATAAAGCTGTTCAGCAGGAAGGCAATCACCGCGGCACAGACGATGATCTGAATCCAGCTGAGCAGTTCTTTTTTCAGCTCTGCAGTCCGGTCAGGGTGCGCATGTGTCTGTCTGTTCTGTTCTGTCATGGTTTCCTCTTATTCCGTCCCGGCACTGCGGTGCAGGCGAGAACTCTTCTGTACAATAATAATAAATGTCCGAGGCTGCGCGGACATGAGTGCCAGGATTCTGGCACATCAGTAGTTTAGAACTTTCTGCCCGGATGCGCAAGGAAAAGCGGCGGATTCCATGGAAAAAGCGGGCGAGGAATGGTAAACTGCTGATAGAAAATTCAAACGCGGTATCGGAGGAGTCAAAATGGATAAGCTTTTGTATGATTTGATGGACTGGAGTGCGGTGGAGGAGCTGGTTTACTCAGAATCTGAGAATCCGCACGCGATACTCGGCGCACATCCGGTGGAGGAGGGTGTGCTGATACAGGTCTTTGTTCCGACGGCACAGCGGATAGAGGCCCTGCTCTCCGGTGCGGGCGGCAGCGTGGAGATGGAGAGAGAGGATGAGAACGGTTTTTTTGCCTGTCTCATCCGGGGACGAAAGCAGGTGAGCTATCGTCTGCACATTATTTATGAGGACGGACGGGAGGAGGAGATCGACGATCCCTACGCCTTTGCGCCTCTCTATGAGAGCTCGGATTTGAAGAAATTTGCTGCGGGAAATCATGTGGAGATATACAAAAAGATGGGTGCGCATCCGGAAAAACGCGGCAGTGTGGAGGGCATTGGCTTCTCCGTGTGGGCTCCGAACGCGATGCGTGTGTCCGTGGTGGGAGATTTTAATGACTGGGACGGACGGCGCCACCAGATGCGCCGTCTCGGAGACTCCGGCATCTTTCAGCTCTTTATTCCGGGCATAGAGGCAGGAGAGATCTATAAGTATGAGATCAAGACGAAGACACGCGAGATCTTCTTAAAGGCGGATCCCTATGCCTTTGCCGCGGAGCTTCGTCCAAAGACAGCCTCCATTGTGACAGCAAAGTGGGATTTTGGCTGGGAGGATGCAGAGTGGCTGAGGAAGCGGAGCGAGAATGTGAAGAAAAAGCACGGCTGTCCACTCTCGATCTATGAGCTGAATCTGTGCAGCTGGGATCCGGCGCTTTCCGGCCGCGCGCTCGCAGAGAAGCTTGCAGCTTATATGAAGGATATGCATTACACGCACGTGGAGCTGATGCCCGTGATGGAGTATCCACTGGACGCTTCGCTTGGCTATCAGACGACGGGATACTATGCACTGACCGCGCGCCTAGGATCGCCCGAGGACTTCATGTATTTTGTGAACCATCTCCATAAGGAGGGGATCGGTGTCATTCTGGACTGGAACGCCGCGCGCTTCCCGAAGGATGATTTTGCACTGGCACATTTTGACGGGACAGCGCTCTATGAGCTTCCGGGAGGTCAGGCAGAGACAGAGGTCTTTCATTTTGCCAGGCCGGAGGTGCGGAATTTTCTCGTCGCGAATGCGCTGTTCTGGGCAAAGCAGTACCATGTGGATGGAATCCGGGTTATGGATATGTCCTCAATCCTGTACTTCAACGGAGCGGACGGCGTGCGCTCCAATATTTACGGCGGAGGAGAGAATCTGGACGGACTCTCCTTCATCCGCCAGCTGAGCACGGTGATGCACCGTCTCTGTCCGGGAGTACTGCTCATTGCAGATGGCTCTGCGGAGTATGCGCTCACCACGAAGCCAGTGAAAGAGAATGGGCTGGGCTTTGATTATCGCTGGAATACGGGCTGGGCACACGGTTTCCTGAACTACATGCAGAGGTCGGAGTATGAGCGCAGCGAACACTACGGAGAGCTGACCTATTCTCTGCTGTATCAGTACAGTGAGAATTTTATACTGCCGCTCTCCCATGCGGTGACAGCAGAGGGGGCCCCTTCATTGATTCACAGATTGCCCGGAGAGAATTTTGAGGAGCGCTTTGCAAATCTTCGCGCAGCGCTCGGCTTTTTTATGGCTCATCCCGGGAAAAAGCTCATTTTCAGCGGTCAGGAATTTGGCATGATAGATGAGTGGAGCGCAGAGAGAGGTGTGGAGTGGGAGCTTCTGGACTACCCGTTGCACCGCCATATGCAGGACTATGCGCGGGACCTGAACCGCTTTTATCTGGAGCATGCAGCGCTGTGGCGTCAGGACGACGATCCTGCGGGCTTTGAGTGGCTGAACTGCCATTCCTGGGAGGAAAATGTTGTCGCCTTCCTCAGGAAGACAAAGGATGAGGCGGAGGAACTTCTGGTGGTGGTGAATTTCACCGGGAAGGAATATCCGAAGTTTAATGTCGGCGTGCCCTTTCATGGCAGCTTCCGTGAGCTTTTCAACTCCGATCGTGAGGAGTACGGTGGAAGCGGTCTTCTGAATATGCGCGCACTGCCTGCAAAGAATCTCGAGGTGGATGAGAGAGATGAGGGGATTACGATCAAGCTTCCGGCGCACTCGGTGGTGATCTTCTCCTGTAAGCGGAGAGCGGTGAAGAATACAGGAGGAAATGCGGCTGGCAGTGAAAAGACAGCACTTTCTGCGGCAAAGAGACAGAAAAGCGGAAAGCAGGGCGCAGGCAAAGCGGTGGAGAGTCTTGTAAAGAAAGCTTCCACTGCAAAGGACACGGCGGTAAAGACAGCATCAGCCGCAGCGGATACCGCGGTGAAGACGGCGGCGGCCGCAAGGGACACAGCAGTAAAGACAGCATCAGCCGCAAAGAAAAGTGCCGCAAAGACAGCATCAGCCGCAAAGAAAAATGCGGTAAAAACGGCGGCAGCTGCAAGAGACAGCGCAATGCGGACACTGGATACTCTGCGGGGAATGGAAAAATCAGAATGAAGAGAGCGTGCGGAATACTGATGCCGATATTCAGTTTGCCCGGCAACTACGGAACAGGCTGCTTTTCGGCGAAGGCATATGAATTTGTAGACAGACTGAAGCGGGCGGGACAGAGTTACTGGCAGATCTTGCCGCTGGGGCCGACTGGGTACGGAGATTCACCGTATCAGTCCTTCTCCTCCTTTGCGGGGAACCCTTACTTTATAGATCTGGATGAGCTGGCTGAGCAGGGGCTCCTGCGGCGTGAGATGCTGGAAAACATGGATTGGGGTGCAGATCCCCGCTATGTTGACTATGGGAAGCTCTGGGAGAACCGGGAGCGGGCGCTCCGGGAGGCCTTTCATAACTTTCAGGTAATTCAAGAGGGACTGACACAGGATCAGGAGAGCGAGGCGTCAGCAGGACAGCTGACGAAGGCACGCTATGAGGCGGAGTTGAGTGCCCTGAATGAGGAGACGCGGAACTACTGTCTCTATCAGACGATCAAGACGGCGCAGGGCGGCAGCTGCTTCAGTGAGTGGGAGGATGCGCTGCGGCTCAGAGAAAGGGCAGCTTTGGAACAGTTCCGGGAGCAGCACGCACAGGAGCTCGCATTTTATGAGTGGGTACAGGTTGTCTTTCACTTTCAGTGGAGGAAGCTGAAGGGCTATGCGAACCGGAACGGCGTGCAGATAATAGGAGATATGCCGATCTATGTATCGCAGGATTCTGCGGATGCCTGGGCGCACCCGGAGCTGTTTCAGATGGATACGGATGCAAAGCCTCTGAAGCTTGCAGGCTGTCCTCCGGACTACTTCTCTCCGGACGGTCAGCTCTGGGGCAATCCGCTCTACGACTGGAATCATCACAGAAAAAGCGGCTATGCCTGGTGGATACGCCGCATGGAGTACGCGTTTTCTGTGTACGACGTTGTCCGTGTGGATCACTTCCGTGCCTTTGATGAGTACTACGCGATTTCCGCAAAGGAGTCTGATGCAAGGAGCGGAGTGTGGGAGCCGGGGCCGGGAATAGACTTTTTCCGTGCGCTGAGAAAACATTTTCCGAAGCTTCCGATCATTGCGGAGGATCTTGGGCTTCTCACAGACAGTGTAATCCAGCTTGTCAGGGATACGGGCTTCCCATCGATGAAGGTGCTGGAATTTGCCTACAATTCGGATCATCAGAACCTGTATCTTCCGCACAACTATGGGCGGAGCTGCGTGGCTTATACGGGCACACACGACAATGAGCCGCTGATGGCCTGGATACGCAGCCAGAGTGGGGAACTGCGGCTTCGGATGATACGCTATCAGGGCAGTGAGCACACGCCGGAGCATGAGCTCTACTGGGACTGTATTCGCACGGTGCTGGCCAGTGTGGCAGATACGGTGATCATTCCCATGTGGGACTATCTCGGGGCAGGAGAGGAGGCGAGAATCAATACGCCCTCTGCGGCCGGTGGAAACTGGCGCTGGCGCATGCTATCGCACGAATTTGATGAGCAGCTGATCTGGCACTGCAATATGCTGAGCGAAATATACGGGAGACAGACAGGCGGAGCTGAGGGATCAAAATAAGCTCTCGCTGTCGAAAATTTTTACAGAGTAAAATAAAAACAGCTGTCAGAAGGAATGAATTCTGACAGCTGTTTTTTGCGCGTTGGGAAGGAGAGATATCGAATGAGAGAAAATAGAAAGTTCAATTGACGGGGAGCGCCTCGACTGTTGCACTGCCTCCGGCATGGGCGGAGCCTTCCGGGCTGCCGCTCCTCGGTGCGATTGTCGGAGCGGTGTGCTCTTCCGGAATCGGAGCTGCCGGAGCCGGGCCCGGCTTTGCTTCTGTCTCCGGAATCTGGGCCTTTGTTTCGGGCCTGCTTTCAGCCGTGGACTCAGTCTTGGTCTCGCTCTTTGTGGAGGAGCTGGCCTTCGTCTCAGCCTTGGTCTCGCTCTTTGTAGAGGAGCTGGCCTTCGTCTCGGCCTTGGTCTCGCTCTTTGTGGAGGAGCTTGCTTTCGTCTCAGCCTTGGTCTCGCTCTTTGTAGAGGAGCTTGCTTTCGTCTCAGCCCTGGTCTCGTTTTTTGTAGAGGAGCTTGCCTTAGTCTCAGCCTTGGTCTCGCTCTTTGTAGAAGAGCTTGCTTTCGTCTCAGCCCTAGACTCACTTTTTTCAGAGGAGCTTGCGGTCGTGCTGCTCCTTGAGCTGCTGTTCTCTCTGCCGTAGGTGTTGTAGTCGCCGGAGCGGTCTGCGCCGCTGTTACCGAGGAGATCCAGATTGTCGTAGTTGGAGATCGCCTCGTTGCCGCAGTGATCGGCAGCGTGAACTTCCAGGCTGCTGGTGAGAACCTGAAAGCTTGCGGTCTGCTCCTTCTCGTCGAGATTCAGGGGAGCTATCTGCGTGCCGTCGGCATCGACCGCGTAGACAGAGGCAAAGTTTACGCCGGACTGCGCGTCCTCGAAGGAGACGGTGAGCATTGTCTGATCCAGCTCCTCGCCGACAATTACGGGTGGAGCGTCGTCAATGGTGCTGATGTGCTCGTATTTTGTTCGGGACATTCCGTTTTTATAGCTGACGGTGACCTCCAGCGTTCCGTTTCGCTCAACGGATGCGGTGTAGAGTTTTTTGGACTGTCGTTCCATCTCCACGGGAACGTCGTCCAGCTTTACCGTGAAATTTCCGAGGGGAAGACGGCGCTCCAGCTGAATGCTGATTTTGGCACTCTTATAGTCGCCGGGGTCATCAATCTTCAGATCGAAGCCCGGCTGTACTGTTACGAGGTAGAAGATCAGAAAATTGATCAGTACAAAGGGAAGGAGATAGTGAAGCAGGAAGCTTCCGCTCTTTTTTTTCTTTCTGTCGCTTCGCCTGCGGGGGCGCATTTTTTCTTCTGCGTATTTGTATTGTTCAAGACCGGCCATAGCTGCTCCTTAGCTTTGTTTTTGCTGTTCAGATACACATAATACGGATAGAGTTTAGCAGAGTTGTGTCTGTGCGGCAAGCAGAGCAGATAAAATTAAGGAAGGATTTCGTGAGGCGTAAGTTTTTTTGCGCCATAACTTGAAGTTTTATGTTATGATTACAGTGTTGAAAGCACGGAGCGCGAACCAACGCGTAATCATAAATAGTAATTGAGGAGGAAAGCACGGAACTCGCGCAAGCCTGCTTGCAGGTGAGTTTCTGCAGAGCAAAGGGGAAAATGAGAGAAATGGAGAGAACGAACAGATCAGCACAGGTACAGCATCACAGAAAACATCAGAGACGGAGAGGCAATTTTCGCGGCTTCCTGAGCCTGGGGATCGTATTGCTGCTGACACTTATGATGTCGAATCAGGCTTCGGATCTCTCACAGCCGATACGTGCGGCGGAGGCTCAGCCTGCAGCTGTGATGGGCTCTGTCTATGCGATGGAATTCCACAGCACCGGCTGGACTGACTGGTCCGCAGACAACCGGAACCTTGCAGACAGCAAGAACTACCCGACTGCGTTCAAGGCGGGGCTTCAGAATCAGTCTTCTTCCCTGACAGGTACGCTTCAGTATCAGGTCAATGTGAGTGGTTACGGCTGGACAGAGGTCTGTGAGAATGGAAAGGTTGCGGGAAATGAGGGGGGAGAGGCAGCGCTCGAGGGCATTCGTGTCTGGCTGAACGGCGATCTCGAGGCCAATTATGATGTCTACACCATGGCCATGGTCAAGGGGCAGTGGACAGACTGGGTGATGAACGGACAGGATGCCGGACAGGTCGGCGTGGGGACGCATATCGACGGCGTGCGCATCGCCGTGGTGAAGAAGGGCGAAAAGCCGGCGGAGCTTCCGGCGGCGCCGGTGTACAGCGGTGGCGCAGTGGATCCCTCCAAGCCTATGGTTGCACTGACCTTTGACGACGGACCGAGCCGCTTTGACAATCGCATACTGGATGCACTGGAGGCCAACGGAGGACGGGCGACCTTCTTCATGGTCGGATATCTGGTTCCGCAGTATAAGCCGGTGGTGCAGCGCATGATTGCGGACGGGTGTGAGCTCGGAAACCACAGCTGGAAGCATGAAAATCTCTCGAAGCTCTCGGAAGCCGGAGTGCGGGAATCCATACAGAAGACCAATGATGCGATTGCGGCCATCGCCGGAGCTCCGGCAACCGTGGTGCGCCCGCCCTACGGCGCAACCGGAGGTCACGCGAAGAGCACGATCGGCGCCATGGGCTATGCGTCGATACTCTGGAACATTGACACGCTCGACTGGAAGACGAAGAATGCAGACAGCTCTGTGAATGCGGTGTTGAATTCTGTGAAGGATGGCGATATTATCCTGATGCACAGTATCTACGGCGCCAGTGCCGAGGCGGCAGAGCGCATCATCCCGGAGCTGAAGCGCCGCGGCTATCAGCTGGTGACAGTCAGTGAGCTCGCGAATGCGCGGGGCGGTATGTCTGCGGGAAAGAGCTATGGCTCCTTTCGCTGAGGGCAGCGCTCAAGGGGAACTATATTTTGAAGGAATCAGATGATGAAGGAACTGAATGCGGATCTTGAGTCCGGGACGCTGAAGCCGGTTTATCTTCTCTACGGCGACGAGAGCTACCTGAAGCGCCACTACAGAGGGCGCTTTGAGAAGCTGCTTGCCGGGGAGGACGGCATGAATCTGAGCGTCTTTGAGGGGAAGGAAATCTCAGAGGATGCGGTCATTGACTCTGCGGATACGCTTCCCTTTTTTGCGGAGAGAAGACTGATCATTGTGGAGGAGAGCGGCTGGTTTAAGAGCTCTCTGGAGCGTCTCCCGGACTACCTTGCTGTTATGCCGGAGACCACGGTGCTGCTCTTTCTGGAGAGCGCCGTGGACAAGCGGAACCGCCTGTACAAGGCGGTACAGAAACGAGGATGTCTCTGTGAGCTCACGCATCCGGATGAGCGGGGGCTCTCCCTCTGGGCAGCGCGCTATCTGGCCCGCGCGGGAAAAAAGATCACGGCAAGTACGATGGAGCGCTTCCTCGGATATGTCGGAGACGACATGGAGAACGTGAAGAATGAGTTGGAGAAGCTCATATCCTATCTCGGAGAGCGTGAGGTTGTTGAGCTGCGTGACGTGGATACCATCACCTCAATCACGCTGACAAATCGTATTTTTGAGATGGTAAATGCCATCACCGCGCACAGGACGGCGGAGGCGATGCGCCTCTATGAGGATCTTTTGGCGCTGAAGGAGCCGCCTATGCGCATCCTTTTTCTGATTGCGCGTCAGTATCACCAGCTGCGCGCGGTAAAGGAGCTGGCGCTCTCCGGCAAAAATAAGAATGAGATCGCAAAGCTCTTAAAGCTCCCGGCTTTTGTGGCTTCCAAAATGATGGCGCAGGTGCGGCCGCATCCGGAGGCGGCGCTCTCCGGCATGGTGCGGCGCTGCGTGGAGCTGGAGGAGAGAGTGAAGACAGGCGATATGCAGGACAGGCTTGCGGTGGAGCTTTTGATCTGTGGGTATGGGCAGGGATAGATCGGAATGGGAACGGGCGGCAGTCAGATTTATCGGACAGGATCAAAAAAAGGCTTGAAGCCCAGTCCAAAGACTTCCGTGGTTTCAGTCACCATAACGAAGGCATCCACGTCGCTCTCGCTGATAATGCGCTTCAGGCGGCTGAATTCGGACTTTCTCACAGTGCAGAGAAGGAGTGTGGTTTCTCTGCCGCTGTAGGCGCCTCTTCCGGGAATGATTGTGGCGCTGCGTTCGAGCTCCTCGATGATACGCCTGGAAATGGTTTCCGGGCATTTGGTGATGATTGAAACCTGACTTCCGGCGTCATTGCCATAAATCATCATGTCGATAATGGTGGTCTGTGCATAGAGAGAGATCAGACCGAACAGAGCGGCATCCACGTTTTTAAATACCAAGACAGAGGTGGAGAGTATCAGTCCGTCGATCATCAGAAGAGCCCGTCCGATGGGAACATGGGGGCTCTTTTTTTGCAGCAGGTAGCCGGCAATATCGCTGCCGCCCGTGGTGGATCCGCTCAGAAAGATCAGAGCCATGCCAACGCCCACCAGAACACCTCCGTACAGACTACAGATGAGGCGATCGCCCTGGTATACAGGAAAGCAGGGGGCAATTATGAAGTCCAGCACCAGAGAGCAGATTCCGCAGGTCAGCGCTGTCCTGAGAGCAAAGCGCCGCCCCAGATATAACCATGCGAGAATCAGCAGGGGCATATTTACCGTCAGAGTAAGGGCGCCGACCGGAAGGCCTGTCACAAAATTGAGCATCAGAGCGATGCCGACCGCACCGCCCGGCGCAATATTGGCGGGAACAATGAAACTTTGCGTGCCGATGCTGTATACAAATGCACCGGCCAGAAGAAGCAGCATATCTTTGATGGAAGCTTTTTGGAATGATCTGTTCATGTTTTTATACCTTCCTGTCAGTCCTCTCTCGGAATGTCATACTGTCTGACTTTCCTCTGGAGGGTCTGTCTTGGAATATCGAGCATTCGGGCGGCAGCAGAGAGATTGCCCTCCGTGAGATGAAGGGTCTGACGGATACGCTCCATTTCATACTGTTCTACGGATGCTTTCAGCGAAGGGAAAAGAGCGCTTTCTTCCTTCGTACTCTTACCGCTCTGAACCTGCTTTGTGATCTCGCGGAATTTGTCCGCGAGATCTTCAAATTTCAGCATATTGCTGTCCTCATCCACCATGCTCATGCCATAGACAATGATGTGCTCCAGTTCCCGCACATTTCCGGGCCAGTTGTATTGCTCCAGCCGTTCAATCAGCTCTTTGGAGACATACCGCACCTTTTTTCCGAAGGTTGCATTGTGTTTGTTTACATAAAATTTGATGAAGTAGCCGATATCGCTTCGGCGCTCGCGCAGAGGTGGGATGGTGATAGACATCATGCTGAGGCGGTAATAGATGTCTTGGCGCAGCTGCCCTTCTTCAATCGCCTGGAGAGGATCCCGGTTGATTGCCGCGATGATCTTTACGTTTACGCGGATTTCCTCCTGTGCCCCCAGGTTGCGGAAGGATCCGTCCTGAAGAACCCGGAGCAGCTTGGATTGGAGATGCAGCGGCATGGAATTGATCTCATCCAGAAAAAGCGTGCCGCCATCCGCCAGCTCAAAAAGTCCTTTATTCTCCGCAGCTCCGGTAAATGCGCCCTTTGAAGTGCCGAACAGGATGCTCTCCAGCAGAGTATCCGGCAGGGCTGCACAGTTCTGGGCGATGAAGGGCTTATTTCTTCTCTCGCCCGCATTGTGGATTGCCTGCGCAAAGACCTCCTTTCCCGTTCCGGTTTCGCCGTAAATCATGACGGGAAGATCACAGGCTGCTACAATGGGAATATAATCCTTGGCCTTCTGCATCTTGGGGTCCACCGCAATAATATCACCGGAAGTAAAGAAGGCTCTGTTGTTTTTTTTGAGCTTCTGGACTCCGCAGATGGGAAAATGGACAGAGGAGAGATCTACTCTTTCCTGGCTGTCCCGGGATTCAGTCGTCCCTGCCTCAGACATGGACAGATCAATGGCTCCGACTATTTGGCTTCCGCTCTTAATGGGGATGGAGAGGGAGGTGATGCGGATCGTCTCCTGTCCCTTTGCTTTCAGCGACTGGTTTTCCACATAAATCGGAACTCCCAGCTCCATTGCTTTGATGGTGGTGCTGGTTTCGGGATCCAGATTTTCATAGACCTCAAAGAAGTTTTTCCCGACCAGATCCCGGCTCTCCTCCTGCGCGGAGAGCTTGCTGTTCAGCTTGGCTGAGAACAGAATCTCTCCGTCAAGATTGATGATCGTAATGCCGTCAATATACCCTTTTCCGTGAAACAGCTGCTTTAACAGTTCCATTTTTCCAGCTCCTTTCTGCCTGAAACAGCATAAATAGTATCAGGAATCCGGGAGCGGAGCAAGGAAATCCGCACAGAGGGACGTTTCTGTGCGGATACGATATTATCGTTCGGCTGCGCCTTCTGCGGGACGATCCAGAGGCTCCTTCAGCCACCACCACTTAAATACAATATTGAAGATGATGCAGGCAGCCAGAATTGCCAGGTAGAGACCGATAAATTTCCAGTGATTTCCGTTCATCAGCATCATGGATCCCATGGACCATGCGAACATTTCGATCGGCGTGGTAAAGGGAGCTGCAAAGGCCGTATCATTCAGCGTCTTTGACAGATTGTCCGGATCGACAATGCGCAGAAGAATAAAGCCGATTGCGAAGACTCCGGTGGAATAGCCGAATACAAAGATGGAGCGCTCAAACCAGCTGCCCCGGTTCATCGCAGGCCCGAAGAACATGAGCGTGATTACAACAATGACGATTCCGCACAGCAGCAGAAGCACAAGGGGAACTGCATATTTTACGATGACAGAAATCTTGATGGATGCAATTCCGAAAAATACCAAATAGTCTGTGGCGGTGCCGGAGATCCGGCTGATAACATTTTCATCAATATATTCGCTGATGCCCACTTTGCGGAATACAAGGAACATGGCGATCGCGATTAAAAATGCGACCAGATAGGTGGGGAGATCCAGACCCGTTTTTGCGAAGATCCATTTGTTCAGGAGCATTCCTGCGCCGGAGGCAAGCAAAAGGACAGCCAGATGCCAGGCCAGAGGATCCAGAACCATGGAGGAGATAGTCTCCTGTCCCATCGAATGCCGATGCTCCTTTGGGAGCAGCCCGGTCTGTAAATCTCCGGAAATAGACTGGAAGCCTCGGATGTATTTTGTCCATCCCAGCCGGGTTCCCAGCTTGATGAAGAAAAGGCCGCCGAAGATTCCGGCCAGAATTCCCACTGTGGCGCAGGTCATGGCAATATCCATTGCCTCCGGATCGCCCAGACGCTCAAAGGCAGAGCCGACTGCGGCGGCAGTGCCGTGACCGCCTGAGAAGCCTGCTGCCAGGCAGAGACCGAAGCCGTAGTTGATTTGCGGGAAGAGTCTGGAAATAACCAGAATAGAAAACAACGGCGCCAGACTGAATTGAATGACCTGTGCGAGAACCTTGTAGGAAAAATAAGATCCGATTCGATCAACTTCCGCCTTAAAATCTTTTTTGGAGAAGGAGAAGCCGTTGATGCCGACGGCGGCAAAGATCACAATAATCAGGACCCCTGAGTAGGAACCGATGGAGTCGGAGAAGGGGAGAACATTCATGCCCTGTCGCCCCAGGAGCAGAGCGAGAAAGCCTGCAATCATGCTCGCCGGCACAAAAAATTTCTGAATCAGAGTTACCTTGGCACGAATCAGCTGGCCTATCATGATGAACAGAGATGCAATTGCAAAATCCAGCAGAAAATCATTTACACTCATATAAACCTCCCGTCTCTTAGGCCTGTCACAGCTGGCCCTGAGATACTTTCTGTTTCTTTCTGTTTTTGTTTCAGTACAGGGTGGATACCCGCTGTATGTCGCCGAAAAGAATGGCAAAAATCATCATCTGAAATAGCAAAATTCATATGCTTTTCGCTTGAAACAGAAAATCGTATTTAAAAGCCGCTTAGCTTGATAAAATGATTGGATTTCGTTCTGGTCGCAGGCGGAGCCGGATCCAGAGTTTGATCTGCAATGTCCAGAATGTCCTCAGGTCTTATCCATGGCCTGTTCTGAATGCCGCTGGTTTCCTCATGCGTCAGATATCCCCTGTAGGCTGTGAGGCTGCGTCTCAGAAAACCGTCTCTGGTACAGGCGACAGCGATTCCGTTGTTCATAATGCTTCTGAAATGAGGCAGTACAGAGGCGGCGTAGGCGATGGAGGTGGACTGAGAAATTGCGCCGGGGATATTGCTGACGCAGTAGTGTACGACGCCCTCCTCAATGTAGCGGGGATCGGCGTGGGTGGTCTCATGAAATGTCTCGATCGCTCCCACATCATTGCTGATATCCACAATTACGGAGCCGGGCTCCATGGAGCGAACCATCTCCCGGTCGATCAGAAATTCCGTCGCATTTTTGGGCCATTTGACGCAGTTGTAGACCACATCAATTTCAGGGAGAAGCTTTTTGATATTGTAGCGGTTGGAAATCTGCGTGTTGACCTCTTCGTTGAACTGCCTGCCAATCTCGCGCAGGGTTCCGATATTGATATCCATGACAGTGACCCATGCTCCCAGACTGTGGAGGATGGAGGCGGCTGCTTTTCCCACGATACCGCCGCCCAGCACAAGAGCTTTGATGCCGGGGGCTCCGCCCAGGCCGTTGACAAATTTACCTTTGCCGCCATGAATGGCCAGCAGAGACTCCAGTCCCATCAGCGCACCCTGTTTGCCGGCAGCCTCGCAGTTGGGGGATCCGTAGCGATGGCAGTCCTCAGCGGTGAAGGCGATACACTTGCTGTCCAGAAGAGCCTGTACCTCCTCCGGGTGAGCGGCGGGATGGATGCAGGTGAAGATAATCTGATCCTTGCGAAGCAGACTGTATTCACTGGGTTCAATTTCTTTTACCTTAGCCACAAAATCGCAGTTCCCATAGATTTCCTCCATGGTATCTGCCAGAATGGCTCCTTCGGAGGCATAGGCATCATCACAGAAGCCGGAGCCTGCTCCGGCACCACGCTGCACATATACACTGTGGCCATCACGGATGATCGTGCTGACTTCGGCCGGGGTGGCAATCACACGGTATTCTCCAACTTTAATATCCTTCAATACACCAAATTTCATTTTGCAGTTCTCCATCTGATTTTGATTGTTCGTATCCGTATGAGATACAGCATTGATAACATTGAGAAAAGTCGTGCGCGCCTGCGACTTTTACTCTCAGATATTATAGCAAAATTTATGCCAACTTTTAAAGACAGACAGAAAGTGCCCGGAAGCAGGAAGAAAGCGGGGCCGAGTGAGACGGGTGAAAATGAGCATGACCGATTTTGGGCATGATATGCCCGTAAATGAGCGGATTATGAGCAGGAATGGAAGTGAAAGAAAAAAGCAGCTGCATGATATGCGGAATAGAGGCATAAAAAAACTGGTTAAAAAATGGAATGCGCGGAGAACGGGTTCAAGATACAGAAAAAGACACGAATCTTTCGATTCGTGTCTGAATTTTTTGAGATTCAACTCAAATTCAATTCATCGCATTGACAGACTTTGCGAGACGGGAAACCTTACGGGAGGAGGTGTTCTTGTGGAGCACGCCCTTGGAAGCAGCAGCGGTCAGTGCCGCCTCTGCAGCTCTGAAGCTGGTCTCGGCAGCGGCCTTGTCTCCCGCCTCCACAGCTACGACGACCTTCTTGACAGCGGTCTTCACAGCGGACTTGAC
Organism: Moryella indoligenes; assembly: GCF_030812885.1. NCBI lineage: Bacteria > Bacillati > Bacillota > Clostridia > Lachnospirales > Lachnospiraceae > Moryella > Moryella indoligenes. Next base: position 17,872 of record NZ_JAUSTO010000015.1, on the reverse strand, counting down.
AGACTTATTCCTCTCGGTTCTCTTTGCGGATGTAAGGATTCTCTTTTTCGCAGATTTGATATTTGCCAACTTTCTTTCCTCCATTCATGGATACAATGATAGTTTCACAGGGTTCTGACAACCGTAGAAGCTACGGGCAGCCGCGCAAATGTCAGCGCACTGTGCGTTCAGTTAGCATCGAAGTCTGGACACGGACAGTTCAATGTAAACATACTCGGTCATTCTATGATATTCCGCAGGGAATGTCAAGCTGACTTGAAAGAAAAGGGCAAAAATGTTATTCTTTCAGTATTCTTATCCTGGAGGTACTATGTCAACATTCGATCGGAAACGCATTCGGAATTTTTGTATTATCGCACATATCGATCACGGAAAATCGACGCTCGCGGACCGCATTATTGAGAAGACCGGTCTGCTCACCAGCCGGGAGATGCAGAACCAGATTCTGGACAATATGGAGCTGGAGAGGGAGCGCGGCATTACGATTAAGAGTCAGGCGATTCGCACCGTTTATCGGGCGAAGGACGGGGAGGAGTATATCTTCAACCTGATCGACACCCCCGGACATGTGGACTTTAATTATGAAGTATCCCGCTCCCTCGCGGCCTGCGACGGGGCAGTTCTTGTGGTGGACGCCACACAGGGCATAGAGGCGCAGACTCTGGCCAACGTCTACATGGCGCTGGACCATGATCTTGAGGTGATTCCTGTGATCAACAAGATTGATCTGCCAAGTGCCAATCCCGACGGGGTTGTGGAGGAGATTGAGGATATCATAGGCATTGAGGCGCAGGATGCGCCCCGTGTCTCTGCAAAGACGGGGCTGAATGTCGAGGAGGTGCTGGAGGCCATCGTGCAGAAGCTTCCCGCACCGGAGGGGGATGAGACAGCGCCGCTGCAGGCCTTGATCTTTGATTCTCTTTATGACAGCTACCGCGGCGTTATCGTGTTTATGCGCGTGAAGAACGGCACGGTGAAAAAGGGAGACATTGTCCGGATGATGGCGACAGGGGCGGAGATGGAGGTTGTGGAGACCGGTTACTTCGCACCGGGGCGCTTTATTCCCTGCGATGCGCTGACTGCTGGTTCCGTCGGCTACCTCACGGCGAGCATCAAAAATGTGCGCGACACCCGGGTCGGTGATACGGTGACTCACGCGGAGCGCCCCTGTGCAGCGCCTCTGCCGGGTTACAAGAAGGTCACTCCCATGGTCTACTGCGGCGTCTATCCGGCAGATGCGGCGCGCTATCAGGATCTTCGCGATGCGCTGGAGAAGCTGCAGCTGAACGACGCCTCGCTCTACTACGAGCCGGAGACGAGCCTCGCTCTGGGCTTTGGCTTTCGCTGTGGTTTTCTGGGCCTTCTCCATCTGGAGATCGTTCAGGAGCGGCTGGAGCGAGAGTACGATCTGGATCTCGTGACGACAGCTCCCGGCGTCGTGTATCGCATCTATAAGACAGATGGAACCATGCTGGAGCTCACAAACCCCTCCAATATGCCGGATCCCTCGGAGATCGAGCACATGGAGGAACCGGTGGTTTCGGCAGAGATCATGCTGACGAAGGAATTTATCGGGCCTATCATGCAGCTTTGCCAGGAGCGGCGCGGCATCTATCTGGGAACAGAATATATGGAGCAGGAGCGCGCGGTTCTGAAGTATGAGCTCCCGCTGAATGAGATTATTTACGATTTCTTTGATGCGCTGAAGTCCCGCTCCCGCGGCTACGCCTCGCTTGACTATGAGCTGAAGGGCTATATGAATTCCAGACTCGTGAAGCTTGATATTCTGATTAACCGTGAGACAGTGGATGCGCTCTCCTTCATCGTTTTTGCGGATGGGGCCTATGAGCGCGGGCGTCAGATGTGTGAGCGCCTGACAAAGGAAATTCCGCGTCACCTCTTCGACATTCCGATTCAGGCAGCTGTCGGATCAAAGATCATAGCGCGTGAGACCGTGAAGGCATTGCGTAAGGATGTTCTTGCGAAGTGCTACGGCGGAGATATCTCGCGCAAGAGAAAGCTGCTTGAGAAGCAGAAGGAAGGAAAGAAGCGCATGCGTCAGATCGGAAGTGTGGAAGTACCGCAGAAGGCGTTCATGAGTGTGCTGAAGCTTGGAGATGAATAAGGAGATAGAACATGCGGGAGAGAAGCGGCCGCTGGAGCTTTATATCCATATTCCCTTCTGTGAGAAAAAATGTGATTACTGCGATTTCCTCTCTGCCCCGGCGGGCGAAGCTGTGCGGCGCGCCTACGTCGCACAGCTGATCGAGGAGATACGCGCAGAGGGTCAGGTGCTGCCGGATTGCCGCCTGACCAGTATTTTTATCGGGGGCGGGACGCCGTCCGCGCTCTCCGGGCTGCAGATCTTCAATATGCTGAGTGCGGTGTACGAGAGCTTTGCAGTGGATTCCGGTGCGGAGATCTCAATCGAGTGCAATCCGGGCACACTGAACGAGACGAAGCTCAGCTACTACCGGGAGGCCGGCATCAACCGCGTGAGCCTGGGTCTTCAGTCCACGGATAATGAGGAGCTGCGTCTCCTCGGACGCATCCACAGCTACGAGGACTTTCTGCACAGCTATGAGCTGGTCCGTGCAGCGGGCTTTAGGAATGTGAATATTGATCTGATGAGTGCCCTCCCGGGACAGACACCGGAGAGCTGGCGGGCAGGCCTGAAAAAGGTGCTCATGCTGCGACCGGAGCACATCTCCGCCTATTCTCTGATTCTGGAGGAGGGCACGCCTTTTTATCAGCGCTACGCGCTTGGTGAGGGACAGGCTATGCTGCCGGACGAGGATGCGGAGCGGGAAATGTATGCCGACACGCAGCGTATGCTTGCAGCGCAGGGCTATCAGCGCTACGAGATATCGAACTATGCACGTCCGGGCTGTGCCTGCCGCCACAATATCGGCTACTGGACCGGGGCGGAGTATCTCGGCGTAGGGCTGGGGGCCTCCAGCCTCATCCTGAACCATCGCTACCACTCGGAGACGGAGCTTCAAAGCTATCTGCATGTCCGCATGCATGAGGATCTGACGCCGCTCTATCAGGATCTGGAGGCGCTCTCTCCGGAGGACAGGATGGAGGAGTTTATGTATCTGGGGCTTCGCATGATGGAGGGAGTCTCAGGGGCAGAATTCTACGAGCGCTTCGGGCAGAATATGTTTACGGTTTTTGAGGCGGCGATACGGAAGAATCTGGTGCTGAAGCTCATTGAACAGAGGGGCTCACAGATACGCCTCACGGAGCGGGGCATTGATGTCAGCAACCGGGTGTTTGCAGATTTTTATCACGCGATTCCGCGGAGATGAAGAGGAAATTTTTATAGTCTTTTATTTCATCGGCAGCTCGACGATAAAGGTAGTTCCCTCCGCGCGGCTGCTCTCGCAGCGTATGCTGCCGCGGTGCATATGAACGATATTCAGGGCAATGGAGAGCCACAGCCCGTAGCCGCCGATTCTCCGGGCGCGGGATTTGTCGACGCGATAGAAGCGCTCGAAGATATGCTGGAGTTCCTCCGGGTTGATTGCCTCGCCTGTGTTGTTTATTGTGATCAGCGCGCGGTCCTGTTCCTGCCTCGCAAGGAGCAGCGCGCGACCGTTTTCTCCGGCATATTTGACAGCATTATCCAGCAGAATGGTGATGAGCTGTTTCAGATGCCGCTTACTGCCGATCAGGTGAAGGGCAGGTTCCACCTCGCCGGCCCGGCTTTTTTCTTTTTGTGCTATACTGGGGGCGGTTAATGATGGAAAACTCTGGAAGCCGCATCTCGGTTTTCAGAACAGGAGGCCCTGCTTTGAGAAAGATTATATTGGAGGATCCGCTGAGTCTCCGGAAGATCACGGACAGCGGACAGTGCTTCCGTCCGGTGGAGCTCGGCAGCGGGCTGTATCGTTTCGTCTGTGGGGAGCATATTCTGTATTGCCGGCAAGACAGTCTCTGTGAGCTCTCTGTCTCCTGTGACGAGGAGGAGTGGGAACAGAGGTGGAGACAATACTTTGATCTGGATCGAAGCTATGCGGCGCTCTGCGCGCCGCTTCTGGAGCCGGGCGGGGACCCCTTCCTTCGGGAAGCAATCTGCTGCGGGGAAGGAATGCGGGTGCTGCGGCAGGATCCGTGGGAGATGCTGGTCTCCTTCACCCTGTCACAGAGAAAATCCATTCCGGCAATTCGTACTGCGGTGCGCCTTCTCTGTGAACGCTACGGGGAGCGGAAGCATACAGCATATGAGGGCGAGGCTGTAGCACTTTTCCCTGCACCGGAGGTACTTGCGCAGTGTTCAGCAGAAGAGCTCGGGGAGTGCGGGCTGGGCTACCGCGCAGCCTACGTGAGGGACTGTGCGGAGAAGACCTGTGCGGGGGAGCTCCTGCCTGAGAGGCTTGAAAAGCTTCCGGACGACGCGCTCTTTGAGGCGCTGTGCAGCGTGCGTGGTGTCGGAAAAAAGGTCGCAAACTGCGTGATGCTCTTTGGCTATGGAAGGAGTAAACGTGTGCCTTCGGATGTCTGGATGCAGCGCATAGTGGAGCAGAAATATGCAGGAGAAGAGCCCTTTGAACACTGGGGACACGCAGGGCTTTTGCAGCAGTATGTGTTTTATTATGCTCTGGAGCACAAGGAGGAACTCAGAGGGCAGGAGAAGGGAGAGAGAAAATGAAAGCTAAAATCCGGCTTCGCACGCTAACACTGGAGGAGCTGAGGGAGATTTATGATAATCGAATGAGGCGGGATTTTCCGCCGGAGGAACTGAAACCTTTCCGGAAGATTCAGGAGATGTATGAGAGCGGGCATTATGTCGGCTACGGTGCCTGCACGGAGGAGGACGAGAAACAGATTCTTGCTTATGCGCTCTTCTCACGTCTCCGTATACGGGAGCAGAGGCATTATCTTTTTGATTATTTTGCGGTAAAGGACGGACTGCGCGGCAGCGGTATCGGGACAGAGCTGCTGGCACAGCTGCCGCTGTATATGAAGGATGCAGCGAGTGTCATCGGAGAGGTGGAAAATCCGGATTATGCGGAGAATACCGCGACAGAGAAGCTCCGGGAGCGGCGCCTTTGCTTCTATCGCAGAAATCATGTGCGGGAGACAGGCATTACCGCAAGAGTAATGGGTATGGAGTACCGCATCGTTGAGGCGGGAGGAGAGAGGCAACACACGCAGAGCGAAGTACGTGAGCTGCTGGAGGCGTTCTATCACCTCTTCTTCCCGGACAGCCTCTATCAGCAGGAGGTGCTGATTCGTTGAGGCTGCAGGACAAAGAAGATTCCACGATTCGGATGAATTGGTGTACGAAAGCGCTTGCGCTCTGTGCGGCTTTGTTCTACAGTGAACGTAAGTCGCAGGATAAATTTGTACAGCATACGCCTATAGGATTGCTGTCAATTGCTATGGCGACGCGTAACAGGAGGCAGAGACGAGCTGTACCGGCTCAGCGCTGAAACAGGCGCAAAACAATGGAGGTATTACATGAGTATCTATGAATTTGAGATAGAGAAGAGCAGCGGAGAGAAGATCTCCTTGAAGGAGTATGAGGGCAAGGTGCTGCTTATCGTCAATACGGCGACGGAGTGCGGCTTCACGCCACAGTATGCGGAGCTGCAGAAGCTCTACGCAGAGTATCAGGAGCGCGGGCTGGAGATTCTTGATTTTCCCTGCAACCAGTTCGGTCACCAGGCACCCGGCACGGACGGAGAGATCGCGCAGTTTTGCTCCGGCCGCTTCGGCGTAACCTTCCCGCAGTTTCATAAGATAGATGTAAACGGAGAGCAGCAGATCCCGCTCTATGCTTATCTCAAGGAGGAGCAGGGCTTTCAGGGATTCGACAAGGGCAATCCGATGAGTGCAGCCATGGAGGAGATGCTTGCGAAGGCAGATCCGGACTACGCGAAAAAGGCAGATATCAAGTGGAACTTCACAAAGTTCCTTGTGGATCGCAACGGAAAGGTCCTGCGCCGCTATGAGCCGACGGCGGACTTCGCGGAGATCAGGAAGGCAATTGAGCAGATTCTTTAAAATATTCCGGTCACGAAGATCTCAAGGCCAATCAGGATCAGGATACATCCGCCTATGATTTTGGCCCGGCTGCACAGGAACATGCCGATACGTTTCCCGGCGCTGAGGCCCCCGAGGCAGATCAGAAAGGTCACGACAGCGATAATGACGGCGGCGAGCAGAGCTTCTGCGGCACTGTATGAAGCGATGGTAAAGCCCACGGAGAGTGCGTCAATGGAGGTCGCAATGCCCTGAAGCAGGAGCATTGTGACACTAAGTCCTATCAGTCCAGTCTCACAGGCACTGCCATTTCGTATGCCGTCCAGAAGCATCTCCCCGCCGATATAGAGGAGCAGGAGGAGAGAGATCCGGGGGATGAAGGGACGCAGCACGGAAAATGCTTCCACCAGAAAATGAACGCAGAACCAGCCCAGCATGGGCATAAGCCACTGAAAGAAGGCAAAGGTCGCAGCGATGGCGAGGCCCTTTCGCCTCCGCATATTCGGTTCATTCAGACCGTTGGCGATGGAGACGGACAGCGCGTCCATCGCGAGTCCTGCGCCAAGCAGCACGCTGTTTAAAAGAAAGCTCAGACTGAGATTCATATGAATCCTCCCGATATTAAAATTTTTTATAAAAAAAGACCCGATGGCGTATGCCTACCGGGTCTTTTTTTGGACAGACTTCATGTATGGCAGCGCCTACATGAGTCTCGCAATTTAATACAAGCCAGATCCTTTTGGACCAGTATGTTGACTTGGAACGCCCCAAGGGGCGCTTGCTACTCCCTCATCTCTTTGTGCAGTTCATGTTTTCCTAAGGTAGCATCAGCCTCGTGGATTAGTCAAGAATAACATCTGCACGGGAAAGACCGGCTGTGCTATGATAGAAAAATCAAGAGAGAAGGAGAACACAGGCTTGAATATACTGAATCTGGAGCAGGTGGGCAGAGCCATCGGCGCGCGCACGATTCTGAAAGATGTGACAGTCGGAATCAACGAGGGAGACAGGATCGGCGTGATCGGGATCAATGGTGCAGGGAAATCTACCCTGCTCTCGATCGTCGCAGGGGAGACAGAGCCGGATGAGGGGCAGGTTGTGACACGGCGCCGGCTGAGAATCTCCTTCCTCCCGCAGAATCCCCGTTTTGATGAGAGGCGCAGCGTGCTTCAGAATGTGATCGCCGGAATTCAGGGACAGGAGGCACACTGGGATACGGAGGGAGAGGCACGGGCCACGCTGCTTGGCCTCGGCATTCCGGATCCGGATATCTCGCCGGCGATGCTCTCCGGCGGACAGAAGAAGCGGGCGGCGCTTGCGGCAGCACTGCTCACGCCCTGTGAGCTCCTCATTCTGGACGAACCGACAAACCATCTGGATTACGAGATGGTGGAGTGGCTGGAGGACTGGCTCCGGAGCTTCTCCGGGGCATTGCTCATGGTGACCCACGACCGCTATTTCCTCGACGAAGTGACGGAGCAGATCTGGGAGCTCGACCGAAGCTCGCTCTACAGCTACCGCGCAAATTACAGCGGCTACCTTGAGAAGAAGCAGGAGCGAATGAATTTTGCACTTGCTGCGGAGCGGAAGATGGCGGCGCTCTATAAGAAGGATCTTGCGTGGATGCAGCGAGGGGCCAGGGCACGCTCCACAAAGCAGAAGGCGCATATTCAGCGCTTCGAGGCACTGCGGGACAGGGAGAAGATCGCAGAGGAGCGGCAGGTCCTGATGTCCTCTCTTTCTTCGAGGCTTGGCGGAAAGACTGTGGAGCTCGAACGTATCTCAAAGAGCTATGGGGAGCACTGTCTGTTCCGGGATTTTTCCTATATTTTTTTGAAGACAGACCGTATTGGTATCATAGGGCGGAATGGCTGCGGCAAGTCGACGCTCTTAAAGGTTCTTCTCGGCATCACGCCTCCGGACGGCGGCAGGGTAGAGCTGGGGCAGACTGTGCGCTTCGGCTACTTCAGTCAGGAGAACGAGCGGCTTGATGAGCAGGCGCGCGTGCTGGATTATGTGAAGGAGGCGGCGGAGTTTATACGCACAGAGGAGGGACTGGTTTCCGCCTCCTCGATGTGTGAGCGCTTTCTTTTTGATGGAACGATGCAGTACACACCGATTGCAAAGCTCTCCGGAGGGGAGAAGCGCCGTCTCTATCTGCTGCGGGTGCTGATGGAGGCTCCGAATGTCCTGATTCTTGATGAACCGACGAATGATCTGGATATTCAGACCCTTCAGATACTTGAGGACTATCTGGATCACTTCGCGGGGATCGTAATTGTTGTGTCCCACGATCGCTATTTTCTGGATCGCGTCGTGACGCGGATATTCTCGTTTGAGGAGGATGGAAGCCTCGTGCAGAGTGAGGGGGCCTATGAGGAGTACCGGGAGCGGAAGCTTCTCGCTGCAGCGGAGCAGGAGAACGCGGTTCATGCCGGTGCAGGGCAGGCTGCTTCCTGCGCGGTGCCGCAGCGCACAGGGGAGAAGCAGGAGACAGCTGTGACACAGAGCGGCAGGGAGCACAGGCCGAAGCGGAGGCTTTCCTATAAGGAACAGCGGGAATATGAGGGACTGGAGGCGGAGATCGACAGTCTCACGGAGCGCTCGGAGCTGCTCTCCGCTGCGATCACAGAGGCCGCGACGGATTTTCTGAAGCTGCAGGCGCTCACGGAGGAGCGGGAGGCTGTGGAACAGTCGCTGGAGGAGAAGATAGAGCGCTATATCTTCCTGCAGGAGAAGCTGGAGGCGATGCAGAGCAGTTGAGGTGGCGGGAGAGGACCGGCGGGAGGTCAACATTTGCCGCATAACTATCTGTGATAAGCGGAGAGAAAAATAAAAAAACAGATATTATTTGAGTGAAGAAAAAATAGAAAAAAATAATTGGATTCTAAGCAAAAAATAAATAAAAATTATCGCGCAAAATTGACTTTTCATGATATTATGATATACTTGATTTAAGTTTTGACAGATAATAAAAAGAACCGTCTAAAAAAGAAGGGCTTTTTATATTAGCACGCTGTGCATGATATGAAAGGTCCTTTTTAATTTTGCGGCAAACCGCAATGAAGGAGGAAAAAAGATGGAGTGCATTAGTGTTCAGAGAAGAGATGTAGCTGTGAAGCCGAAGAAGCTGAGACGGGCCGGAGTGATACCCGCTGTCGTGTTCGGAAAGGCAGTTCCGGAATCCATTTCTATCCAACTGGACGAGAAGACCGCGCGCCGGCTGATTCGTACCAAGCGGGAGGGCAGCAAGCTTGAGCTGGACATCGAGGGAGAGCGTATCCCGGTGCAGATCAAGGAGAAGAGACTGAACCTCCTGAATCATGAGATAGAGCATATGAGCTTTCAGACACTCACCAGAGGGGAGAAGGTGAACAGTGTGATTCACATCATCCTCGCAAACGATGACAAGATCTCCGGCACGCTGGAGCGCATGCTGCTTGAGATCCCCTACGCCTCTCTTCCGCGGGATATGATTGACACCATCACCGTGGATCTGGACGGCATAAAGGCCGGGACCATTATTACCGTGCAGGATATCCCGGAGCTGATGAGTGACAAGATCGAGCTGAAGGTGGATCCGGAGAGCATTGTGCTGCGTATCAGCGAGAGAAAACAGCAGAAGGCTCAGCAGGAGGAAGCTGAGGAATGAGAGATGTGATCGGGCAGAAGGTCAGGCACAAGAGATTTGGCAGAGGTACAGTGACGGACTTATCCCGGGACAGAATTGTCGTTGCATTTGAGGAGGAGCGGAAGAAGTTCGTCTATCCGGACGCCTTCTACAGATATCTTCTCTTTGAAAACCACAGCATGCAGAGTGAGATTGATGTTGTAAACCGCGCGCATCTGCGTGAGGAGGAGAAGAGACGGGAGAAGCAGCGGGAGAAGGAGCAGCACCATGTGCGGCTGCTCGCCATGAAGATCGGCAAAAAGTCACAGGCCATTTTTAACTGTACCCGGGAAGAGGCAGAGGAAATATTTCGCTCCGGTGCTGCAGAGACGGGAATTTATCTGAATGGCAAGCTGAAGGGAAAACCCAGAATTCCCTCGACGCTCCAGCCAAATTCGGTCCTGATTTTTACGGAAAAGGATGCGAAGAGCGGTGAGAGAAGGGTGCATGGCGTCGCCATGGCGGATGCGTATTTCTGGGGCGGAGACTGTGAGGATGGGCGTATTCCCCTGCACGAGAGCCATGCAGTACTGCTGCCGGAGAGCACGGCACCCCTGCTTCGGGACTTTGAGGAGTTCTCAGAGTTCTGTGGGCGCTGGGGGCGCATTCCTTTTAAGACCTGTTCCCCCGATGCGGTGAGGGAGCTTCTGCTGGAGCTCTGTGAGCGGCTCGCCGGGAGCAGAAAGGAGGCGGAGATCAAAGAGCTCTGCCGCTACTTCCTGCGTATTAACCGCTATCCGGAGCCTGTGGCGGAGAAAGAGGAGACGGTGTAGAACCGTGAGAAGATGATATCTGTGCAATCGGGTGAGGAGGCGTTCCCACCCGATTGCTTTTTGTCATATAATTCTGTCAGGCTCTCCTTCAGGCTACTCTTTGTGCTTCCAAAAATCACAGATTTGTGGTAAACCGGAGCAGTGAGGACGGAAGGAGAGCACAGTGAAGCGCTATATATCGGATCTGCACTTTTTTCATGAGGCACTGAATCAAAATATGGATTGCCGCGGCTTTGCAGGTGTGGAGGAGATGACCCGCCACATGCTGGAGCGCTGGAACAGCCGGGTACAGAAGCGGGACGAGGTCTATATACTCGGCGATCTGGCACTCGGGAAGGGGGAGCCGGTAAACGAGCTCTTAAGAGCTCTGAATGGAAGGCTCTATATGATAGAGGGCAATCACGACTATTTTCTCAGGGATAAGAAGACGGATCTTTCACGCTTTCAGTGGGTGAAGAGCTATGCGGAGATCCACGATAACCAGCGGAAGGTTATACTCTCACACTATCCGGTCTTTTGCTACAACGGGCAGAATCGTCTGACTGCGTCGGGAAATGCGAGAAGCTATATGCTCTATGGCCATGTGCACAATACTTTGGATGAACTGCTGGTGAACCGCTTCATCCGCATGACACGGGAGACACGGCGGAGCGTCAGAAACCGGGAGAGCGGCGAGATAGAGGAGAGAAGCATTCCCTGTAATATGATCAACTGCTTCTGTATGTTCTCGAACTATGTGCCGCTCACACTGGATGAATGGATTGTTCTTGATGCCAAACGGCGCGCAGAGCTGGAGTTGAAGGATGTCGCGCAGAGTTTCTGACAGCTGCCGGAAGTGGACGGCAGATGCAGCCTTTTGAGCATTGGCGTTGACAGTAAAAATGAACGGATGGAGGGAAAGCATATGAAATTGATCAGGACAGAAGAGGCGGTGGGGCATGTTCTCTGCCATGATATGACACAAATTATTCCGGGAGAGTACAAGGGAGCCCGTTTTCGGAAGGGGCATATTGTCACAGCGGAGGATATCCCGGTGCTGCTCTCTATGGGAAAGGAGCATCTCTATGTCTGGGAGCTCACGGAGGGAAAGCTTCACGAAAATGAAGCGGCAGTGCGCCTCGCGGAGCTCTGCGGCAGTGAGGGGATGAAGCTCAGCGAGGCGAAGGAGGGCAAGATTGAGCTCAGCGCTGCGATTGACGGCTGTTTTCTGCTGGACAGTGAGCGCCTGCTCCGTGTGAATATGGTGGATGAGGTCATGATTGCGACGCGGAGAGGCGGCACGGCGGTGAAGGCGGGCGATAAGCTTGCCGGAACCCGGGTGATTCCGCTGATTATAGACGAGCGGCGTCTTCAGGAAGCGGAGGAGGCGGCAGGAAAGGCGCCGCTGATGCGTGTGCTGCCCTATAAATTAAAGACAGCAGCGATCGTGACAACAGGGAGCGAGGTGAAAAAAGGTCTTATTCAGGATCGATTTACACCGGTGGTGAAGGAGAAGCTCGCATCTTTTGGGATAGAGACCATAGCCGGAGAGCTGCCGGGAGACGATACGGAGGAGGTCACTGCGTCCATTCAGAGAATGAAGGACAGCGGGGCGGATATTATTCTCTGCACAGGCGGCATGAGTGTGGATCCGGACGACAATACGCCGGGCGCAATCCGGAAAAGCGGTGCGCGCGTGGTCTCCTATGGCACGCCGGTGCTTCCGGGGGCGATGTTCCTGATGGGTTACTATCCGGACGGGCGTCCGGTGCTCGGGCTTCCGGGCTGCGTGATGTTTGCGATGGAGACTGTGTTTGACCTGCTGCTTCCGCGGATTGCCGCAGGTGTGGAGCTCACGAAGCGGGATATCGCACTGCTCGGTGAGGAGGGACTGCTCCAGGCGAGGGGCCGAGCCGCGAGCAAGTTTTGACACCTCAACCAAAATTGAAAAAGAGGCATCATCTGAAGCGTGAACTCCTGAGCAGAAGCGCTTGCGACAGATGATGCCTTTTCGTTTTTTGATATGAGGTTTATGAATCAAGACGGAAGAATATTCCTGCGCTGCAGCTGCGACAAAAGAGGCGGGCGATATTTGTTTTCGCGACGATCCTCCGGCGTGTGCTTACTCCTCGCAGCGGTAGCTCACGATCAGTCCGTTTTTCTCCGCGTAGAAGCTGTCCAGACCACCTGTCGGGAAGACATCCACCGGAATGCTGCCGAAGCGATTGAGAATCTGCTGCTTCAGCGCACTGGCCATATTGGGGTTCAGACAGTGGGAGATGATAACCTCCTTCACCTGTCCGCTCTGTTCTTCAATATCCTGGAGAATTGCATTCAGTACGCGGCGGCTTCCACGAAGCTTGGATTTGATATGGATTTTTCCGTCGACTGCAATTCCGACACCCCAGAAGCCGAGGGTATTCGCTACAAAACCGGTCAGGCGGCTCATGCGTCCGTTCTTTACAAGATTGTCAAAGGAGGACAGGGTGAAGATGATGTGAATTTTCTGTACCAGCTGATTCAAAGCCTCTACGATACCTGAGAATTCCATTCCTGCCTCTATCATCTGCGTCGCAGCGCGGATCAGCAGCATCATGGATGGTCCCGCCTGTTTTGAATCGATGATGGCGATGTGCTTTCCGGGCTCTTCCTCAAGTACCATGCTGCGCGCAGTGCAGGCGCTGGCATAACTGCCGGAGAGTCCGGAGGAAATGGTAAAGGCAAGGGTGTCGCCGGGGAGGCTGAAGAACTCATGCCACGCCGCGGGGGAGGGACAGGCGGTCTTACACACCCGGCTGTGCTCCATGACGGAGATCATCTCCTCGATATTGATGCTTCTGTCATCAACAAACTCGTGTGCGTCCGTATGAAGAAAGAAGGGTACGCTGTCGTAGCGAATGTCCGGACTGCTGTGCGAAAAGTTGATATCGTCACAGCTTGAATCCGTAACAATATTCCACATAGGGCTTTCTCCTTCCAGCTTATAATCTTTCTTATTATACTACGCCGCTGGCATTTCTCAAACCGCTTTTGCAGCAAAGAGAGACTTTCGGCGTTTTAGGCTTGCTTTGCGGGGCCTGACGGCGGTATGCAGGCTGGTCTTGAGCCCTTAAACAGAATATGATATAAAGTAACGAGACTGCTACGGAGGTAAAAAGAAATGTATGATGTGATTATTATCGGCGCGGGGCCGGGAGGAATATTCTCTGCCTATGAGCTCTCAGAGCAGCGTCCTGATTTGAAAATTGCGGTATTTGATGCCGGACATTCGCTGGAGAAGCGGCACTGTCCCATTGATGGTGTGCGTGTGAAATCCTGTATCGGATGCAAGCCCTGCTCTATTATGAACGGATTTGGCGGTGCAGGTGCTTTTTCCGACGGAAAATATAATATTACAAACGATTTTGGTGGTACGCTCTACGAGTATATCGGCAGGGAGAAGGCTCTGGAGCTCATGCGTTATGTCGATGAAATCAATGTGCGCTATGGCGGCGAGGGAACGAAGATGTATTCTACTGCGGGCACAGCGCTGAAGACACTCTGCATGCAGAACAGCCTTCAGCTGCTCGAGGCGTCGGTGCGCCATCTCGGGACGGATATCAACTATATCGTGCTCCAAAATCTCTACGATGCGTTGAAGGAGAAGGTGGATTTCTTCTTTGATACAAAGGTGGAGCGGCTTGAGAAGCTTGCGCACGGCTATCGCGCGGAATACGCAGGCGGCGCTGCAGAGGGAAGAGAGTGCATTATCTCTGTCGGCCGGAGCGGAAGCAAGTGGATGGAGAGCGTCTGTGAGACTCTTGACATTGCCACAAAGTCGAATCGTGTGGATCTCGGCGTCCGTGTGGAGCTTCCTGCAGCTATCTTTGCCCATATTACGGATGAGCTCTATGAAAGTAAGATTGTGTACAGAACGAAGAAGTTCGAGGACAATGTGCGCACTTTCTGCATGAATCCGCGTGGGATTGTGGTAAATGAGAATACCAATGGCATTATCACGGTGAATGGGCACAGTTTTGAGGACGAGGCAAAGAAGACGGACAACACAAACTTTGCGCTGCTTGTCGCGAAGCATTTCTCCGAGCCCTTTAAGGATTCCAATGGCTACGGTGAGAGCATAGCCCGCCTCTCCAACATGCTGGGAGGCGGTGTGATTGTGCAGCGCTTTGGGGATCTGGAGCGCGGCAGGAGAAGCACAAAGAAGCGCATCGAGGAGAGCACGGTGCATCCGACGCTCGCAGCGACGCCGGGAGACCTCTCTCTGGTGCTGCCGAAGCGCATTTTGGACGGCATCATTGAGATGCTCTACGCGCTGGACAAAATTGCGCCGGGCACGGCAAATGACGATACTCTCCTCTACGGCGTGGAAGTGAAGTTCTATAATATGGAGGTCGCTCTGGATGAGAAGCTTGAGACCCGACATCCGGGACTCTTTGTCATCGGAGACGGCAGCGGTGTGACACACTCGCTCTCGCACGCCTCCGCAAGCGGTGTTTTTGTGGCGCGCTGCATCGCAGAGCGCATGGAAAAGAACTGAACCGGGGAGAGGCATTGCGATGAAAGCTGAGGTCAGAGATCTGACACGAGATTCGCTGGGACGTGGAATCTTTTTTTTCAGTCTGCCCCTGATTTTTTCAAATCTGCTTCAGATACTCTTTAATATGTCGGATATTGCCGTCATCGGACGCTTTGCGGGCTCCGCTGCACTGGGGGCCGTGGGCTCCACGACAACGCTGGTCACACTGTTTACAACTTTTCTCATCGGAATCGGGAGCGGCGTGAATGTGGTGACGGCGCGCTACTTTGGTCAGAAGCATCCGGAGGAGCTGGGAGAGAGCGTACACACGGCGTTGCTGCTCTGTCTCGGCATCGGCTTATTTGCGGCAGCGGCAGGGGAACTTGGTACAGTCGCGATCTTAAAGCTTCTGAACACGAAGGAGGAGCTGCTTCCGGGAGCAACGCTCTATTTGCACATTTATTTTCTGGGGATGCCGGCGCTTGCCCTGTATAATTTTGGCAATGCAGTCTTCAGTGCGGGCGGTGACACGAGAAAGCCGCTCCTGTACCTCACGGCAGCCGGGATACTGAATGTGCTCCTGAATTTCTTTTTTGTGCTTGTCCTGGGTATGGATGTAGCCGGAGTAGCGATTGCGAGTGTGAGTTCTCAGTATTTGTCCGCTATCTGTATTCTGTGGGCTCTCATGAGGACGGAGGGGCCTCATGCGCTTCGACGGGATAAGCTCCGGCTGAACCGGCAGAAGGCTGTGATGATACTGGCAATCAGTGTACCGGCGGGGCTTCAGAATGCTATCTTTCAGTTTGCCAATCTCTTTGTGCAGTTTGGGGTGAACAGCTTCAGCGCCACTGTAGTTGCGGGCAATGCCGCCGCGCAGAATGCGGACGCACTGGTATACGATGTGATGGCCGCATTTTATACAGCCTGTGGAAGCTATATCGGGCAGAACTATGGCGCAGGACGTATGGACCGTGTGTGGAAAACTTATCTCATCAGTATGAGCTATGCTTTTCTTGCGGGAATAGGAATCGGCGGTGCGCTGGTGTTCAGCGGACGCAGTTTCCTTGCACTTTTTACGAAGGATCCGGCTGTTCTGGAGGAGGGCCTCTATCGCCTCACGATTATGGGCTGCTGCTATGGTTTTTCTTCTCTGATGGACACGAGTATCTCTGCATCGCGCGGACTGGGGCGCGGCGCGGTGCCGACAGTCATTGTGATTCTGGGCTCCTGTGTGTTCCGCGTGGCGTGGATCTTTACGGTCTTTGCCTATTTTAAGACTGTGACCTCGCTCTATCTGCTCTATATCTTCTCCTGGGCAATCACAGGAGTGGCAGAGGCGGCCTATTTCAGAAAAGTATTTCGGGGTGTGTGGCATAGCGGAAGGGAAGCCAGAGTTTATAGCTTATAAGTCAAATAAGCTGCCTGTGGAAATACTATTCTGAAAAAAAAGGGGGAATACCGTGGATATTGTCGGAGCCTTTCAGGGCTGCTGCAGTCTAGGTTCTTGTTGTCGGATAAAGGAAAAAAGCAGCGAGCAGAGCGGCACCAGATAGAGATAGGCCGCAAACAGTATGCTTTCGGAAGGAGCGCCGATGGTGGAGAGAGGAACGCCGCCTGCGATGGACCAGGGAACCAGTCCCGCGATCAGGATGACGCTGTTCTCCATATCGATTGCGAAGCGCTCACGGGGTTCCAGCGTTCCGCAGAGCTGATCCGTGAGCATGGTGGCGAGCGTCTGGTTGCAGGCGATCATCGAGGTGAATACAGAGCTCAGAAAAACGGCGCAGAAGGGCGTCGTTTTTTTGCTGAGCGCCAGTATGGAGCTGCGGATGCCGGTGAGGAGCTCCGTGCGCTCAAAGATCCCCGCAAAGGCCGAGGAGATGCAGATAATGACGACAACGCGCAGCATGGAGAGTACACCGCCGCCGTTCATCAGTGTGGCGATCTGTGCATCACCCGCGTGAAAGCCGAAGACGGCAGTGTGCAGCAGGCGGGCGGGCGTAAATCCCTGAAACAGCAGGCAGAGCGGCGCGGCGGATAGAATACTGGCAGTCATGGCGAGACACACATTGAGGCGGAGCAGAGAGAGTGCAAGGATGATGGCTGCGGGCAGAAGGAGCAGGAGATGCAGCTGAAATTCCCGTTCAAAGAGCGCAGTGAGGTCGGTCAATGTGCCTGAAGCGGAAACATTTCTTCCGAGCAACAGATAAAAGCAGCAGCTCAGAAAGAAGGGCAGAAGAGAAGGACGCACAATTTTTGGAATGATGTCGTAGGGGGAGCAGTCTGTGAGCTCCGAGACCAGCAGCAGACTTGTTGAGACCGGAGAACAGCGATCGCCGAAGAAGACGCCGGAGAGTACCGCGCCGCCGGTGAGCAGGATGGGGAGCTGGAGCGTATTGCCCATGGCGGCACAGATCACCCCCATGGTGGCCGCAGTCCCAAAGGAGGTTCCGGTGAGGAAAGAGACGACGCAGTTCAGGACAAAGCACATCAGGAGAAATACGCCGGGCTTCAGAAAGGGGGAGGCGAGACAGATGATCTCTGCGATGGTTCCCGAGGCGCGCCAGAGTGCTGTCATGGCGCCGATGAGGAACATGGCAAGGATAATGTTCCGGATTGTCAGTATGCCGGAGAGCCACATACTCAGCACGGCGCGGGGACGGTGTCCGGAACGGAGCGCGTAAGCGGAGAAGATACAGAGCCCGCCGAGCAGTGCCAGAATGACGGAAAATTTCAATATAACGCTGAGCAGCAGAAGCAGGCAGAACAGAGTGAGTGTGATGATCTCCATAGGAACTCCTGTACAGAAAAAAGTTTGACACGCCGCTTATTATATATGAAAATGATATCAGGGTCAAAAGCCCGGGCGCGCGGCGGGCTTGCCCGCCAGAGAGCCAGAGGCTTTATGACCCGCCCCGCATGGAGCACGAAGGGACGCGAAGC
>NZ_JAUSTO010000014.1:0-52526 GCF_030812885.1 Moryella indoligenes | reverse complement strand
CATACAAAACTGGCGTTTCGCTTTCAAATATGCAGTTTTCAATTTACAAACAAGCATCTCGCCTTACAAACTGGCGCCTCAGATTACAACTCAGCCCATAGATGGAACTGCTGATCAGAAAGACCTATAGTTTTTGAGCATATATAAATGTTTATATAGTTTTTAGGGATAATTAAAAAAATATCAAAAAAGTTACCTGCTATGGTATTAATTCTCCGCACATAGGCTTACTGATTTGATGTGCGGAGAGATAGTACATAGGTTTGGTAGCTTTTTTATAGCTGTGCAGCCTCGCCGCGGCGCGCGCGCGGGCGCTTGTTACCGCTCATCTCGGAATTTGCTGCGTAGCGATCTCCCTGGCGGTAGAGCTTTGCGTATTTTTTGGGAGAGACGCCGACATAGGTATTGAAGGTACGGATGAAATGTGAGTAGGTCTGAAAGCCGGACTTCTCGCTGGCCTCCTGGACATTTGCTCCCTGGCGAAGCAGACGCTGTGCGGTGATGATGCGCAGCTGGATCACATATTCCATAACGCTGAACCCCGTTCCTCTCTTGAAGATGTGGCAGAGATAGTGCTTGCTCAGCATGAAGTGATCGGCCAGATCATCGAGGGAGATGTGATCTGTGCAGTTGCGGCGCAGATATTCCAGCACCGGCTGTACGCGATCATATTCCTGATTGGAGGCACCGTGTTCTTTTTTGGTGGAGCGGATGCGGCTGCATACCAGCAGCAGAATCTCATACAGCGTGATGCGCTCCAGTATGTCCGTGCCGAAGGCGGGAGGCATGCTGATGCGGAGTTTCTCAAAAAGGCGGGAGAGCTTTGTGGTGTCCTCATCTGAGAGACGAATACAGGCACCGGCGTTTTTCAGAGCTTCTGTGAAGTCTGTCTGCGGTGTGGAAAGCTGCTCCAGAAGGGAAGGGAGAATGTGCAGCACATAGCGGCGAAAGATAGAGCCATCTGCGCCGTTTTCGTCCCGATGAAGGGTGTTTGCATTCAGAATAAAGAGCGTATTTTTCCGCAGCGGATACATTTTTCGGTCCATAAAGAAGTCTCCGCCATCGCTCAGGACCAGCATGAGCTCCACGCCTTCGTGGTAGTGCAGGCGATGCATGCGCCATTTGTCGTCCTGCTTGTATTGGATAATGTAATCTCGCGATTCCATGTGTATTTTGCCTTTCGTGGGGGAGCGCGATTCGCTGTGCGGTACTATCTCCCAATTATACTCCTTGGCAGTATTCTAGCACACTTGTACAAAAGATCAAATGCCAGAAGCGGATGAATCTGCGGACTTCTGTATGTTCTGGCGGCAATGGGCGCTAAAAAAATCAGTTTTTTCAGTATTATTGTCAGCTGATCACAACTTATGCAAGGTTTGTGGCAATAAATAGGAAGAATCCTGTGTGGATTATGTTAGAATGTAGTCATAATGAAAAGGAGGTGGATAGGTATGTGGACAAGCACATCCATGGCGGTACCTGAAAGCGTACTTCTTTCAGTGATGGGACTATGCGTAGTGATGAGTACGCTGATTGTCCTTGCTCTGGTCGTACTGATTTTTTCCAAGATCATGGCATCCGGAAATGCCGCCGGAAGCAAGGTCGCGTCCAGACCCGCGCCGGAACCCCCGGGCATCAGCGATGAGATCTGTTCCATAATTCTCGCTGTGATCTGTGAAGAACTGCACGCGGCTCCGGAAGAGATCAATGTCACAAGCATCAGAGAAATAAAATGAATCCAGGACAAAACAGGAGGCTAATGATATGAAGTATGTTGTTACCATGAACGGCAAGAAATACGAGGTTGAAGTGGAACGGATGTCCGCATTCCATATGCTTACCCGTGAAGAGATTGCTTCCGGTGTCTCCACCCCGGTTCAGCCTGTGACGGCACCCGCTCCGGCACCGGTTGCAGCACCCGCTCCGGCCCCGAAGGCAGCAGCTCCTGCCCCGGCACCGGCCCCGAAGGCAGCAGCTCCTGCCCCGGCACCCGCTCCCGCAGCTGCAGCAGCTCCGGCACCTGCAGGCGGAACCCCGGTTACCTGCCCGATGCCCGGTTCTGTGCTCGGCGTCAAGGTAAATGTCGGTGATAAGGTATCTGCAGGACAGACCATGTTCGTGATCGAGGCCATGAAGATGGAGAATGATATTGTGGCTCCGGTAGACGGCACGGTTGCATCCATCAGCGTTAAGACCGGTGATACTGTGGACACGGATCAGGTCATGGGTACCCTGAACTAAGGTAAGGAGGAAACGCTGTGAATCTTATTGAAATCGTTGAAGGGCTGCTCTCCGGCTCCGGATACGCGACGATGACATGGCAGCAGCTTGTCATGCTTGTCATTTCGTTCGTCCTCATGTATCTGGCGATCGTGAAGCAGTTTGAACCGCTTTTGCTTCTGCCGATTTCCTTCGGTATCTTTATGTCAAACCTGCCGCATTCCGGTACATTCCAGTATTTCTACGAGATAGATCACTGGTATGAGGCCGGAATTCTGGGTGTCATGTACATGGGAGTCAAGTCGAGCTTCTTCCCCTGCATGATGTTCCTCGCAGTCGGCGCGATGACAGACTTCGGCCCGCTGATTGCGAATCCGATCTCACTGCTGCTCGGAGCGGCTGCGCAGCTCGGTATTTACTGTGCTTTTATCTTTGCAAATGCGACTGGCCTCTTCACGCCGCAGCAGGCAGCAGCAATCGGTATCATCGGCGGTGCTGACGGCCCGACGGCAATCTATGTTGCAAACAATCTCGCACCGGAGCTGGTTGCACCGATTGCAGTTGCGGCGTACAGCTACATGGCGCTGATTCCGCTGATTCAGCCGCCGATCATGCATGCACTGACAACTGACAAAGAGCGCAGAATCAAGATGAAGCAGCTCCGCAAGGTCTCAAAGACGGAGAAGATCATCTTCCCGGTGCTGGTTGCCTGCCTTGTATCGCTGTTGCTTCCGGATGTAGCCCCGCTGCTCTGCATGCTGATGCTCGGAAACCTCTTCCGTGAGTCCGGTGTGGTTGAGAGACTTTCTGATGTGTCTCAGAACGCACTCTGCAATATCTGCACGATTTTTCTTGGCCTCTCTGTCGGCGCAACTGCAAGAGGAGAGATATTCCTGCGCGCACAGACACTGGCGATTGTTGTCATGGGTCTCGCTGCATTCTGCTTCTCCACGGTCGGCGGACTGCTGCTTGGAAAGCTGCTCTGCATCGTGACGGGCGGAAAGATCAATCCGCTTATCGGTTCTGCCGGTGTGTCCGCAGTTCCGATGGCAGCACGTGTTGTACAGACTGTGGGCGCCAAGACCGACCGCACCAACTTCCTGCTGATGCACGCCATGGGTCCGAATGTTGCGGGTGTCATTGGTTCCGCAGTTGCGGCGGGCTTCTTCCTGACCTTCTTCGCGCACTGAGTGTGAAAGAGTCCTCAGAGTGGGTATGTTTCAGAAACGCATGAAATTAATAGAGCTGTTTTTTGTGTTTTGAGAAAGGAGGATATTACCATGAACAAAGTAATGAGTTTACATGATGCTGTAGCAAAGTATGTCGAGAGCGGAGATAGCATCTGCTTCGGCGGATTTACCACCAATCGCAAGCCCTATGCCGCAGTTGGCGAGATCCTTCGCCAGGGTCAGACAGATTTCACCGTGTGGGCAGGTCCTGCAGGCGGTGACTGGGATATGATGATCGGAGAGGGCCGCGTTAAGGCATATATCAACTGCTATACCGCAAACTCCGGCTATACCAATGTCTCCCGTCGCTTCCGCGCTGCAATTGAGGCGGGCAAGCTGACTTACGAGGACTATTCTCAGGATGTCCTGATGCTTCAGCTTCACGCGGCATCCCTGGGGCTTCCCTTCCTTCCGGTCCGCCTGATGCAGGGATCCGGTCTCACTGATTTCTGGGGTATTTCCGAGGAGACCAGAAAGACTCTGGACAAGGTTGATGATCTGAAGTTTGCGTATGTGGACAATCCCTTTAACCCGGGAGAGAAGGTAGTCGCTGTTCCGACTCCGAAGCTCGACACGGCTATCATCCATGTTCAGAAGGCTTCCCCGGACGGAACCTGCATCATTGAGGGTGATGAGTTCCACGATGTCGATGTCGCTGTCGCTGCAAAGAAGGTGATCGTGACCTGTGAGGAGCTTGTGAGCGATGAGTATATTCGCCGTGATCCCACTCTGACCAAGGTCTTCGGTGAGTGTGTGAGTGCGGTTTGCCACGTTCCGTTTGGTGCATGGCCGTCTCAGTGCTACAACTACTATGACTGCGATGACGCTGCGATGAAGGAGTACGACAAGGCTTCTAAGTATCAGGATAAGGATGACGCGGAGAAGCAGATCGCGAAGGAAGCTGAGAAGGCAGCAAAGAAGGGCCTTCCCTACACAGCACCGGTGAATCCGGAGACTTTTAAGGATTATCTTGAGAAGTGGGTCTACAGCTGCAAGGACAACGATGAGCTGCTGGATAAGATCGGCGGTTCCCGTCTCACGAAGCTGAAGGTCGTTCCGGGTCTCGGATACGCAAAACGATAAGGGGAGGTAAAAAGACATGGCTGATTACACGAATTATACAAAGCAGGAAATGCAGGCATATGCCATTGCAAAGAACATCAAGGAGAACCAGATCGTTATCGTCGGCACAGGTCTTCCGCTGATCGGTGCTTCCCTCGCGAAGCGCGCGGTCTGCCCGTCCTGCCATCCGATCGTTGAGAGCGGACTGATGGATTGCGCACCGGTAGAGGTTCCGCGTTCGGTTGGAGATCTCCGCTTCATGGCACACTGCGCAGTGCAGTGGCCGAATATCCGCTTTGTCGGGTTTGAGTCCAATGAGTGGCTGCACGACGAGGACAGACTGATCGCTTTCATCGGCGGAGCGCAGATTGATCCCTACGGAAACGTAAACTCCACCTGCATCGGCGATTACAATAACCCGAAGACCCGCTTTACGGGTTCCGGCGGTGCAAACGGAATTGCGACCTACTGCAATACCATCATCATGATGCAGCATCAGAAGAGAAGATTCATGGACAAGATCGACTACATCACCAGCCCGGGCTGGATGGATGGCCCCGGCGGACGTGAGAGAGCGGGACTTCCGGGCAACAGAGGCCCGCAGATGGTCGTGACCGATCTCGGTATCATGAAGTTCGATGCAGAGACGAAGAGAATGTACCTCGCTTACTACTATCCCTTCTCTACCCCTGAGATGGTCAAGGAGAACACCGGCTTTGATGTCGATGTGTCCAAGGCAGAGCTCATCGAAGGACCGAGCCCGGAGATCATCAGGATGATCCGTGAGGAGATCGATCCCGGACAGGCATTTATCAAGGTTCCGAAGCAGTAAGAATACTTTGCGCCTCTGCCTGTGCGCAGGCGGAGGCGGACAAATCCCTGTAACTTGCTGAATGATTAAAGAGGAGATTCGAACATGAACAATTATTCCATGCCGGGATATTTTCAGAATATGCCCGTGCTCAATGCGCCGGCAGCCAAGCCGAACGCAGAGAATGCTGCAGAACTGAAAGAGATTGAGAGTGCGATTCACAAGCAGGCGGAGACCATGCTTGCTGCCGGAACCGCAGATGATAAGATTCATGCGAAGGGACAGTATACTGCGCTGGAGAGAATCAACCAGCTGGTTGATCCGGGGAGCTTCTGCCCGCTGAATACGATCTATAATCCGCAGGACAATGCGGAGGAGAGAATTGGCATCGTCAGCACGGGCGTGATCAAGGGTCTCGGACGCATCAATGGCAAGTGGGCTGTGATTATTGCTTCCGACAATAAAAAGATGGCAGGCGCGTGGGTTCCGGGGCAGGCGGATAACCTTCTCCGCGGCTCCGACACCGCAAAGATGCTGGGCATCCCGCTGGTATACATCTTAAACTGCTCCGGCGTTAAGCTGGATGAGCAGGAGAAGGTTTATCCGAACAGACGCGGCGGCGGTACCCCCTTCTATCGCAATTCTGAGCTGAACCAGATGGGCGTTCCGGTTATCGTGGGAATTTACGGAACCAACCCTGCAGGCGGCGGCTATCACTCCATCTCTCCGACCATCCTGATTGCACATGAGAAGGGCAATATGGCTGTCGGCGGCGCAGGTATTGTCGGCGGTATGGACTCCAAGCCCTACGTGGATCTTGAGGGTGCAGAGGGCATGATCGACGCGACCAGAAAGATGAAGAACGATCCGCCGGGATCTGTCTCCATCCACTACAATGTCACCGGTTTCTTCCGCGAGGTCTACGCAGAGGAGTTCGGTGTTCTGGATGCCATCAAGAAGTATATGGACTATGTCCCGGCCTTCAATCCGGAGTTCTTCCGTGTCGATGTTCCGAAGGCACCGGCAATCGAAGGTGACGCGCTTTACGATATCGTTCCGAGAAATACCCGCCGTACCTACGATATGTACAATGTTCTCAAGGCGCTCTTTGACGGCGGTGAGTTCATGGAGTACAAGAAGGACTACGGCCCGGAGATGATCACCGGTCTTGCAAAGGTCAATGGTCTTGTGGTCGGTGTTGTCGCAAACCGTCAGGGTGTGCTCGCGATGCAGGGTTACCCGGACTATCCGGAGTACAGAGGAAAGGGCGCCATGGGCATGGGCGGAAAGCTCTATCGCCAGGGCCTGATCAAGATGAATGAGTTTGTGACCCTCTGCGGCCGAGATCGTCTGCCGATGGTATGGGTTCAGGATACGACGGGCATCGATGTCGACAATGAGGCGGAGAAGGCAGAGCTGCTCGGACTTGGCCAGAGCCTGATTTATTCCATCCAGTCCAGCAAGATCCCGATGCTTGAGATCACACTCAGAAAGGGAACTGCTGCTGCGCACTATGTTCTCGGCGGTCCGCAGGCAAATGACAATAACGTATTCTCTATCGGAACCGCTGCGACAGAGATCAACGTGATGTATGGTAAGACTGCTGCCGGCGCTATGTACAGCCGCCGCCTTGTGAAGGATCAGGATGGCGGCAAGGATCTGCAGGGTACCATCGACAAGATGAACAAGCTGATTCAGCACTATATCGACACCTCTACGCCGCAGTACTGCGCAAAGGCAGGCCTGGTCGATGAGATTGTCGATATGCCGAAGCTCAGAAACTATGTTGTGGCCTTTACGGATGCAGCATATCAGAACCCGAAGTCAATCTGCCCGTTCCATCAGATGCTTCTTCCGAGAATCATCAAGGACTATAACGCAAATGGACAGAGTGCAAAGAACGCTGTCAAGGCGTAAGCGGAACAGGCTTCAGATTTGAAATTACAGCTGCGCGGCCGGACATTCTACAGGCCGCGCAGTGAAAAAGCTGTCCGGAGGGGACAGCGACAGGAGAGCAGTAGTACATGGCTATTTACAGTTTAGGTATTGATGTAGGCTCCACCGCCTCCAAGTGTGTCATTCTGGAGGACGGCAAGGAGATTATTGCAAAGTCACTGGTCAGTGTTGGTACCGGGACAAGCGGACCGAAGCGCGCCATTGAGGAGGTCTTAAAGACCGCAGGGATGAAGCGCGAGGATATGAGCTATACACTCGCGACAGGCTATGGACGCAATTCCCTGGAGGGGATTGCAGACAAGCAGATGAGTGAGCTCTCATGTCATGCGCGCGGTGCGTATTTCCTCTTTCCGAAGGTTCACACGGTTATCGACATCGGCGGACAGGATGTGAAGGTCTTAAAGATCGAGAACGGCGCAATGGTCAATTTCCAGATGAATGACAAGTGTGCCGCCGGAACCGGACGCTTTCTCGACGTGATGGCCCGCGTGCTTGAGGTAGAGGTGAGCGATCTGGAGCGTCTGTCGGCAGAATCCACCAAGAAGGTCGGAATCAGCTCCACCTGCACCGTTTTTGCGGAGAGCGAGGTGATCAGTCAGCTTGCGCTCGGCTCAGATAAGCGGGATATCATCGCTGGTATTCACCGCTCCATCGCGGGGCGTGTGGCGGGACTGGTGCATCGTGTCGGTGCGGTTCCGCAGGTAGTTATGACCGGAGGCGTGGCCCAGAACCACGGTGTGGTGCTGGCGCTCGAGGAGCAGCTTGGTGTGGAGATATTTACCTCTCCGCTGACCCAGTATAACGGAGCGCTCGGCGCAGCCCTGTTTGCATATCAGGGAGCGTTAAAGCACGCCAGATAAGTAACTTTTCGTTTTTGAGCCCCTTCCCTCTGGGCGGGGCTCAGCTTGCGGGACAGCGTAAGCCATGCTGTGCCGCAGATTTGGAGGCGATTGATTATGGCAGAAGAAGTAAAGAAACCGGCAAAGAAGAAAACAAGCCCGGGCGTGATTGCACTGCGCAAGGTCGTTGATGATGTCTACGCTGAGGCAAGAGAAGCAAAGAAGCGCGGAGAGCCGGTGGGCTGGTCCTCTTCCAAGTTCCCCTGCGAGCTTGCGGAGGCCTTTGGCCTGCACGTCGTATATCCGGAGAACCAGGCGGCAGGAATTGCGGCAAACCGTAATGGTGAGATGCTCTGTCAGGCAGCCGAGGATCTCGGCTATGACAATGATATCTGTGGCTACACCCGTATCAGTCTTGCCTATGCAGCCGGCTACAGAGTCGGCAGAAAGTTCGACCCGGCAACCGGTGAGTACATCATCAACCCGGCGTCCGGCAAGCCCTTAAAGGACGCTGACGGCAAGCCCGTTATTGACGAGGCAACTGGCAAGCCGAAGAAGGATCCGAAGACGCAGACTCCATATGAGGAGCTGGTCAATATCAACGACATCGAGGCACTGCCGGACGGCCCGGAGAAGGAGCAGAAGCTCGCGGCTCTAAAGCCGATTCGCCAGAACCTCATGCCGATGCCCGACTTCGTTCTCTGCTGCAATAATATCTGCAACTGCATGACAAAGTGGTATGAGAACATCGCCCGCATTCACAATATTCCGCTCATCATGATCGATATCCCCTATAACAATGATGTCGATGTCGATGACAGTAAGGTCCGCTATGTGAGAGCGCAGTTTGACGAGGCAATCAAGCAGCTTGAGCAGATCTCCGGCAAGAAATTTGATGAGGAGAAATTCAATCAGGCATGTGCAAATGCAAACAGAACGGCAAAGGCGTGGCTGAAGGTCTGTGATTATCTCCAGTACAAGCCCGCTCCGATGTCCGGCTTTGATCTCTTCAACCACATGGCAGATGTCGTGACCGCGCGTGGCCGTGTCGAGACTGCCGAGGCCTTTGAGCTGCTCGCGCAGGATCTTGAGCAGAATGTCAAGGATGGTACCTCCACGCTGCCGTTCCCGGAGAAAAAGCGCATCATGTTCGAGGGTATTCCGTGCTGGCCGAAGCTTCCGGCACTGTTCAAGCCACTGAAGGACAACGGAATTAATGTCACCGCAGTCGTCTACGCTCCGGCATTCGGCTTTGTTTATGATGGTCTGGACGAGATGGCACGCGCCTACTACAAGGCTCCGAACTCTGTATGTATTGAGCAGGGTGTTGCATGGAGAGAGGGAATCTGCCGCGACAACAAGGTCGATGGCGTACTGGTTCACTACAACCGCTCCTGCAAGCCGTGGTCCGGTTACATGGCGGAAATGCAGAGACGCTTCACCAAGGATCTCGGTGTGCCCTGCGCCGGCTTTGACGGCGATCAGGCGGATCCGCGTAACTTTAACGCCGCACAGTATGAGACCAGAGTACAGGGTCTGATGGAAGCAATGGAAGCGAACGACAAAGCGAAGGAGGCGTAAGAATGAGTATCGAAGCTTTATTGAAGGAATTCGCTGAAGTCTCCGCTAATCCGAAGGCTCAGCTCGAAAAATACAAGGCAGCAGGCAAAAAGGTAATCGGTGTTCTTCCGTACTATGCACCGGAGGAGCTGGTTTATGCAGCAGGCATGGTTCCGATGGGAATCTGGGGCAGCAATACGAAGACTATCAGCCGCGCCAAGGAGTACTGCGCGACCTTCTACTGCACCATTGCTCAGCTCGCGCTGGAAATGCTGCTGGATGGCACCATGAAGGATCTGGACGGCGTTATCACCCCCACGATCTGTGACACGCTTCGCCCGATGTCTCAGAACATCCGCGTCGCGATGGGCGATAAGCTTCCGGTGATCTTCCTCGCGCATCCGCAGAACCGCTTTGCTGACTGGGGTCTGCAGTTCACGATGGATCAGTATCATGATGTGAAGAAGCAGCTGGAGAAGATCGCCTCCAAGGCGATCACTCCGGAGGATCTACAGAGAACCATTAAGCTCTATAACCGCAGCCGCAGAGCGCGCCGCGCATTTGTGAAGCTCGCCAGCGATCACTGCGACGTGATTACACCGACCAAGAGAATGTATGTCCTGAAGTCTGCATGGTTCATGGCAAAGGACGAGTACACTGAGAAGCTTGAGGCGCTGAATGCAGAGCTCGAAAAGCTCCCGGTATGTGATTGGAAGGGAACCAAGGTTGTGACCAGCGGCATCATCTGCGACAACCCGAAGCTTCTTGCGGCATTTGAGGAGAATCATATTGCCATTGCAGCGGATGATGTGGCACACGAGAGCCGCTCCTTTAAGACCGATGCACCGGAGACAGAGAATCCGATGCGCGATCTCGCGGTGCAGTATGCAAACATCGACCACGATGTTCTGCTCTATGACCCGAAGTCCTCGGAGAACCGCCGCGGTGAATACGTCGCTGACCTCGTGAAGAACAGCGGTGCGCAGGGACTGGTGCTCTTCATGCAGCAGTTCTGTGACCCGGAGGAGATGGAATACCCCTATCTCAAGAAGGCTCTGGACAATGCAGGGATCCCGCATATTAAGCTCGGCATTGACCAGCAGATGCGCGATTTCGGACAGGCCCGCACTGCGATTCAGGCCTTCGCGGATGTGCTTTCTCTGTAAATAAACATCTTTTTTCTTTCAACGGGCGCCGCTGCTTGCGGCGTCCGTTTGCATATCGGCTTTTTTCGGAAAGAAGAAAGGGGCTATAATAAACGCAGCGATTTCTGGAATTTTTTTGCAAAAAATAGAGAAACCCTATAAATTCAACGAAAGAATTGCTTTTATCACAGGGAAGTCTATACTATATATTAGTATACTTTACGATTTTATAAGTAAAATCCGGCGATCGGACAGGAAGCACAGAGAGGATTCCGGAGAAATGAGCTTTGCCGCATTTCGCCGTGAAAGCTGTGACAAGAGCTGAAAGCATTCGGAAAAAGGAGAGAAAAAGAGATATGAAAGAACAGTGGAAAAAATTGATTGAGGAGAGAAAGAAAAGAGGAGAAATGAGGCGGCCTCTGTACAATCTGCGCAAGCTGTCGATCGGGCTGGTGTCCTGTATGCTGGGATTTCTTCTGTTTCTGGGGCAGCCTGTGACCGTTGTAGCAGGGATATATGCGCCTCTGAATACGGGGAGGGGTATACAGACGAGAAGCGTGGATGCTGATCTGCCGATCAACGTCTCAGGGATTGGGGCGAGCAATCTGCGCTACGCCGGCACGGAGTACAAGGAAGTGGATGCGCAGGGGAATATCATTCTGACACACAGTAAGTGGTCCGATTTTGGAGCGGGATGGGGAACCAATGTGACCTATCCGCTGGCCGGCCATTTTCTGCTCTGGTTCTCTTAGCCGGAGTTCTATGAGCAGATTGCCGATATCACGGTTGGTAATAACAGCTTTACGAAGGTAGAGTACATTGATGGAGAGAAGATTAAGCCGGGCTTACTCTGGAAGATAGGGATCGTTAACCCAAACCCATTCCGCTATGCAGTGATCGGTGCTGTCACCAATACAGATATTAAGATCACGCTGAAGGACGGAAAGACACTGGACTCCCTGGGATTCGCGGATAAGCGGCTGAACTTCTCTTCCGCCTGGATCACAAATCAGAATATTATGGCAGAGGAGAGTCTGTCCTCCGGATATATTCTGAAGCAGAATATGCTGAACAATGGCAGTACGGCATACTGGACTGGAGGAGGGGAAAATTTTACATCCGGCAGAGTGACTCAGAATGTAAGCTTCGATAGTTATCACAATACGATTAGGTCTGTACATACATTTAAACCGGACATGCAGTTTGTATCAGCTAATCTATCGTGGGTAGTCTATATCAGGGAACAGATTCCGGAAGCGCTGCTTCCGTACATTGATCTCAGCTCGATAAAGCTTGGCGTATCAAATGAAGTTGGAGATTTCACCAAGGAGCCGATCAGTCTTGTAGTCAGCGAGGCAGATCACGGTCTGATTGACAGCTCAAAAACGCCGTCCATCAGCATCACCGATGTGGATACAAGCGGAAACGGGGATAAGAGGGCAGCTCTCGAAGATCTGAACAGCGCAAGAAAAACACTGGGAGATCTTGTCTTCGCAGGAGACACGGGACAGTCCAGAAGCTACACGATTCAGTATAAATTGAAGAATTCTGTCAAGGAAAATGAGTTTGCGAAGGCGATTAACAAGTATATTCAGGAAAATAACACTCAGCTGAATTTTGCCTCGTGGATGGTCGGAGACTATCCGGATGGCAATATCGGTCAGACGGGCGGGCTGACAAAGACAACGGTAGATAATGGTGCGGAGCCTAAAGTGCTGAAGGATTCTTATACCAACTCCTACCTGCAAGTGAACGATTCTGACGGAGACGGCCTTTTTGATTTCACTGAGCTGCATATTGGGACGAATCCGAAGAACTATGACAGCGATGGAGACGGTAGAAGCGACGGCGACGAGTTTCTGACGGACAAGACGGATCCGAAGGACGCAAAGGACTTTCTGGTGCAGGCGCCTGAGACGGCCGACATCAAGGAAAACAAGCTGGACAATAAGCAGGACAGCACCCTGAATATCTCTCTTGGAAAGGACACCTCGCTGACACCAGAGTTCGACGATGCAGAGGATCAGAAAATTGATATCACGAGTGCCGAGACAGAGATCAGAATCGGCGTCAGGAAATACATTGAGCCGACGGAAGCCGGCGGTGTCGGCTCCTTCGCGCCGGAGGAGCTCCAGGGCGTGACGGATGCAAAGGTGCAAATGGCGGTGGAGGAGTTCAAGGCCGGGGCGGCGAATACTTCTCTGACAATTCCGAAGAATACACTGGAGGACCACACGAGATATGTGCTGGTGGCGTTCGATGCCACCGGAAGGCACAGCGCAATAGGTACGCCGTTCACAGTAGAGAATATAGAACTGACAGTCGAGGTGAAGGAAGCGGAGAAGGCGACGGAGGGGAAGCCTGTGAAGGCGAACCAGACCGTTGTGAAACCGAACCTGCCGAATGCGACGATCAGCGGAACCGAGACGAAGGGTCTGAATGTGGACGGAGAGGGGAAGCTGACGGGAACACCGAATGGTCTTACATGGAGCGACGACAAGGGAGGCGCAAACTATGAGAAGCAGACGGTGGAGATCCCCGTGAAGGTAGAGGCGAACGGCCAGAGTGAGACCGTGAAGGTGCCGGTAGAGGTGCTGAGGGACACGGACGGGGACGGAACCCCGGACATCGCCGATGACGATGACGACGGGGACGGAATCCCGGACGAACGGGATACGACGCCGAAGAAAGCGGACACCTTGAAGAGCGAGGTGAAGGAAGCGGAGAAGGCGACGGAGGGGAAGCCTGTGAAGGCGAACCAGACCGTTGTGAAACCGAACCTGCCGAATGCGACGATCAGCGGAACCGAGACGAAGGGTCTGAATGTGGACGGAGAGGGGAAGCTGACGGGAACACCGAATGGTCTTACATGGAGCGACGACAAGGGAGGCGCAAACTATGAGAAGCAGACGGTGGAGATCCCCGTGAAGGTAGAGGCGAACGGCCAGAGTGAGACCGTGAAGGTGCCGGTAGAGGTGCTGAGGGACACGGACGGGGACGGAATAGCGGACATCGACGATGACGATGACGACGGGGACGGAATCAGTGATGAGGAGGAGAAGGCAAAAGGCTCCGACCCCAAGGATGCAGAGTCTCGCCCCGATATTCCTGAGATGCCGGATGTTACCATTACGAACGGGAATCAGAGCGTCAAGGAGAATCAGCCGATTCGGAAAATTAAGATTACCGCTTCGGATCCGGCGGCAAAAGTAGAGGTAGAAGACCTTCCACTCGGACTCAGCTATGATAAAGCGGCGGGAACGATAAGTGGAACGGTGGAGATTGATGAAGGGGACTGGGAAAAGGAGGAGAAAGAAAAAACGTTTGTCATCCCTGTGACAGTGACCAACGGCAATGGTTCTATTCATAGGAGAATCGTGCTGAAAGTCCGGAAAAATGCAGATGGCGAAGGTGAGATAAAGGACAAAGCCACAAATTCCAATGCCCAAGAAAAGGATAAGGCCACAGATTCCAATGCCCAAGAAAAGGATAAGGCTACAGATTCCAATGCCGGAAGGCGAGGCGGTTCAGGAAACGGTGGAGGCGGAACTGTAACCGGAAAGCATGCCAGCAAGAGGTATATGCCGCTGCCTGTTATTCCGCAGCAGAACATTCCGGAAGTGAAGGCGGAGGAGCAGCCCGTGCCGGACAGCACAGCGTCAAATCACGGTGTAGAGCCGATTCTTGCCAAGCAGGAGAGATCCGGAAGGTCCTTACCGAAGACAGGAGAGAGTGCGACCCGCGCTTTATATGCGCTGCTGGCGGGGATTGTAAGCAGCCTCCTGCTGTTGTTTAGGATTAAGAGAAATAAGCAGTAACAGAAAGAGCAATGAATATTTGAGAAGCGAGAGAGGGGGGCATCAGCCCCCCTCTCTCGCTTATTACAGTGAAATCACAGTGAATTTGTGCGGCTCCTGTCATGGACAGAGGGCATCCGATGGCTGGTTCTGTCCACAGGCTTTTTGTGCGGTGCAGCTTTGAAGGAGCTGTTCCGCTCTTGAAGCTCCTCAAAGCAGATGCGGTTTTTTTCTGCCGGCTGCGCTTTCCCGAGCTTCCGGCATTCTTCTCTGCGCAGGGTATTTCGTTCCTCCCACTGCCGGGAGAGCAGCTGAGCCTCTTCGTAGTCCTGCACCTCCAGCTGGTGGGCCATTTTCCGCTTTCCGCTGCTGAAGAAGTGTACGCTGGTTCTGGGAGCGGTGGGCTCAGGCGGATTGTAGCATACGCTTTCCAGCTTTCCGTCTGACAGGACACTCAGGTGATCCGCGGAATGATTCTGTATATTCAGGTAGTCCGTGAGTCGGTCGGTAAAGTCGACCAGGGAGGACTGCAGGTTCTCGGGATTCAGACCATTCTCAGTATTCCGGCTGAAGGGAACGCCATTCAGGCAAACGCGGGATAGAGCAGAACGTACAAGGGAGAGATCCGGCGCACTGTTTCCGAGAATTTTTGCGCCGGTCAGCTCTTCAAGTGCCCACATGGCGGTATTTGCTTTTTCCTCCGGTGTCTGAATGATATTCTGTGCCAGAGTCTGATAAAGGCCGTTGCTGATACTTCCGGAAAGTACCGGAGCATCTGGGCAGGGTGCTGCAAGAAGATTGGCAGCTCTTGCGGAAGCCTCCATTCCGGCATTATACAGGGTATATTCATTTCCGGTCATACGGCCTTCTGTATTCTGCATAGCTTCCTGATAACGGGTGAAGTCCTTTCTGCTTCCATAGACGCCGAATTGCAGTTCATCGGAAAACGGAGCATTGTTCAGGTAGTCGGAAGCTCTGCTGCGGGGGAGTTCCACTGTAATCAGTCGGTTTTCCAGAGTCGCTGCGGCATAGGCACCGGGAGCTTGCCCCTGGTTTCCGGCGGAGAGCAGATCTGCTTTAATCTCCGGATGGGGGTAAGCACTCAGACTTTGGATCTTATTCAGAAAGCCTGCGCCCTCAGAAAGAGGGAGAAACGCTCTTCTGGACTCCACCGGGTCGATTGCAGCGAGAGAGCGCAGCAGCTCGGAGGTCTGCGTAAGTTCGGTGTGTACAGACTTCATGACGCTGCTTCCAATCTGTTTTTCCAGCTCCTGACTGCCGGCGATTCGCTCGGAAAATTCTGCAAAGGAATGCAGGAATGAATTACCGAGCAGCGCATCGGAGCTTCCGGGAAGGAAGAATTCTTTCTGGAACTGCCCGAAGGAGACCCGTGCATTGCCCGGGATGTTCAGCTGATCTGCGAGCCACTGGTCACGGTAAGCCGCCACCTCATCAGGAGCTGCGGCGGGGTTTCTGGGATCCCGGGACTCCGAAAACATCAGCTGTGCCTGCTGCGCAAAGAGGCCGGCACGTTCTGCTGTCGCAGGCGTCACCTCTCCGTGTCCATTCAGAAGCATCTGACTCATACCGCGAAGCAGATAGTTGTAGTTCTGCCGAAAGCTGATCTGCTGCCCTTCAGCGGAGTAGACGTATTCCGGCATACGGAGCTGTGCCCGGTAGCGGGTCTCTCCATCTTCCATCGTCTGAGGCTGGAAGCCGAGGAGCGGATTGGCCGAGGAGAGAAGATTTTTCTGCTGTTCTGTTATCAGCAGGTGATCGGCGGAAGCGCCGGAGGCTCGCATGAGCGCCGGATCCGCCGACAGGGGGGCGTGGTGATACAGAGCTGCGCCGGAGAGAGATGCAGGAGCTTCAAGCTGCGATGCACTGCGAAGCTGTGCTGCGGGATCCATTTCCGGAGCAGGCGCTTTCCGGAGGAAGCGGGAGGCAAGCAGAGGAATGTCGGACGACACATTCACGGGGACGAAGCGGAGACCGTGGTCAGCATACAGGGACTCTGCCCCGGAGGCCGCAGCGCCTGCAGACAGGTTCTTCTCATCCCGCACAGCGAAATCAACTCTTTTATTGTCCGTAATATGCTTCATAATCTCAATCTTCTTGTCTTCAGAAGAGAGATACTGCATATGACTGCGGCGGAAACGCTCTCCGGCACTTTCGCCATTGATATAGATATCATCAAATATCCGGTGATCGTCCGTCTTCAGCATGGATTTCGGGAAGACGGTGGAGAAGGCCGCATCAAAATTATGAACAGCGAACTCCCTTGCCCGCAGGCTCATATCAGAAGCATGTGCAGCAGCTATGAAATCATTTGCAATCTGATCCTCCGGAGCCTGTATGTCCATGCGGACCTGATTGATGGGCAGGAGCTTTCCGTTCAATGTTTTCGCCATATCGACGAGGGACTCGAAGCTGGCACCGCTTCCGGAAAGAAAGTTTGTCAGAGCTTCCTTTTCTTCATTGTTGATATGGTTTACCTGCTCGCCTCCGTTCAGCGCAGAGGTGAGAATACTTCTTGCGGCTGTACGGGCCAGGCGAAGGTCTATATCCTTTTCTTCCAGCTCGCCGGTATAGAGATAGGAGCGGTTTAGGAGCTCCTCTGAGCCATGCTCCGCCTGAATGAGAGAAGAGACACCGTTAAAATTCAGCTTTGCTTTTCCATAGGCTTCCGCTCGCTCCATGATCTGATCCAGGGTATTGACCAAAGTGCGGTAGTTATCACGGTGTGCGTCGGGAATACGGCTCTCAAGCATGATTGCATTGCGCAGATCGTTCTTGAATTCATATTCCAGCTCGTTGGTAGTATATCCCCGGCTTCCCATGACAGGCTTATAACCGCGCTGGTTTCGATTGTTTTCCCACTCTTCCCCGATGGAAAATTTATGATAGTCTTCCTTCAGTCCAAGATAAGCGCGCTCAGCATAGGGAGAAAAATCCCGGAGCGGCTGATAGATTTCGTTAAAGAGACTGTTCTTCTCCAGCTGAAGAATCTGTTCTTCTTTCGCTTTTTGTTTTCTCAGGCAGAAGTCCTCCGTGATGCCGTCTGCCGGAATATGGGCATTTTTAAAATAGTGTTTCCGGAAGTTCTCCTCATTCTCAAAAATCCCGATGGAAACGGCATCTGTCATGCCCGGATGATGCATAAAGGAATCCGCTTCCGGAGCGAATGCTTCCAGTGTCAGCTGGTAAGTCTTTCCGTTTGCAGCGGTGAAGCTTCCGATCTGTGTTGCTACGTGCTGATCCCATTTGCGCTCCCCGAGAGTGTCGTCGAAATGCTGAACGGCCTTCTGGGCATCTGCCACAGCGTCAGAGAGAGCGGAAAGCTGCCGGTTCTGAGAGGAATCACCATCCTGCGCATGCTGAAACACCCAGTTGTCCAGCCGGCTGCGCGCATCGCTTACTTCTGTCTCCAACCGGCTCCGGTTTTCCTGATCCCGCGCTTCGAGATTGACGCTGTAGGATGTCGGCGGCACGCTTTTTCCCGCCTTCCCCATAAGAATGTCGGCATTGTTTGCATAGTCCCAGATCAGGCGGTTGCTGTGAAGGCTTCCGCTGCATTCCGTAGGGCAGATCAGAGCCATTTCAGCTTCAGGGTCCATGTGCGCATAGCGGAGAAGCTCGGCGGAGGCTTTTTCCTGTTCGCGCAGATTCAGCTGAAGTCTTTCGCGCATTCCCGTGTCCGCAGAGAGCTGCACACGAAGAGACTCATCGCCGAGAGCCAGTCCTGCCGCTATATAGCCGCCCCATATCAGTGAGAAATTCCCTCCCATGTAAGGGGCAATGCGGCTTTCCTCATGATTAAAAAACATGGCTTCTGCAAAGTTGCGGAAATCGCCGCGTTCTGTCGCGGGGATCCGGAGTGTCGTGGCAAGCCAGTCAAGCCCATGCATGCGGGCATCAACTCCGCTTCGCAGAGCTTCCAGACTGACGGGAGCTTCAGAGAGTCCGAGGCGGGCGTCCAGCTCATTCAGAAAGGCAAAGCCCTTTGCATAATCCAGGCTGCCATCGTCGGAAAGGAACTGATTTGCAATTCCCTTCACCAGGCGATTGTTATTGACACGCATCCGGAATACCACTCCGTCTTGAGAAAGGCTTCCGTACTCCGGCATACGCGGTGTCATGGTGTAGCTGTCTGACCCTTCAACGGGAGTAAAATGAAAGAAGTTTCCGGCGCTTCCCGCTTCAATGGTCTGTTTTATGTTCTGATTGACAAGAAGCCCGCCTTCATAGGTTCCTTCTGTAATGCTGTCGCCTGTTATATTATATGGCATGCTGTGTACTCCTTTCTGTGCTTCAGCTTGATATATTCATTTTTTCTGTCGGTTTTTGCAGTTTACTACGTAAATGGACACAAAAGTGACATTGTGAGAGTGGAAGAAGCCGGAGGCTTCGGATTCATCAGCAGGAATGTACGACAGCGCCGGCTCTTTCCGGAGTCAGCAGCTGAACGGCCGCTCCTGCGGCAGAGAGAAAAATCCTGGCGTAGAGGTAGACCGGGCTTCCGGAGGGAGGAAAGTGCAGAGCAAAAGGGAAAACGGGGAGAAGACGAAGAAAAAAATGTACCATGGCGAATCCGCCGATGACAGCGGTAATCGCGATCATGATAGTTCGGTTCAGCTTTACGGCAAGCCTGGCACAGATCAGAGAAGCCGCGAGGGATACAAGCGGCGCATGAAGTTCATGACTGAATATATTTGGCAGTATGGTTCGTGAAAGCTGAAAAACGGCGAAAAAAATGCCGGACAGATAGATTTTCCATGCGAGCGCGGCCAGACAGATCGCGACAGCGAGAGAGGCCGGAAGCAGGTAATCCGGACGCAGATCAAAGAACAGAGGCAGCTGTTCGACTGCGAGAGAATAGCCCAGAGAAAAAGAGATGATACAGACCAACAACTTCTGGAGATGATATCCCTCGAGGCAGCATGCCATTGAGAGAAGCAGTCCTGCGCAGAGAATGACCGGCGGACAGTCTCTGAGATCCGGCATAAAATTTAACAATGTTCCATAGGTATGAGCTATGATCTGAGTATCCATAAAAGAGGCTCCTTTCAGAACGTGAGGATCATGTGCCTGAAAGTGCAGGCACATACGGATAGGCATAGACAAAGACAGCCAGGTATAGAGAAAGATAGCAGGGAAAGAGACACAGAAAGGACACACGGAAAGAAAAGCCTGTAACTATTTTGTGTCTATTGATATGATAGAACTAAACGCAATGGGCAGAAAAGGAATGGAGAGTCTGTATGCTGATTTTTGCAATTGATGATGAAAGGCTTGCTCTGGAGGCGCTGATCAGTGGAATCAGGAAAGCTGTTCCGCAGGCGGAAGTACGGGGGTTTAGAAAAGTAAAGGAGCTTCTTGAGGCGATCCGGACGGAGACTCCGGAGGTGGTGTTTTTGGATGTGGAAATGAAGAAAATGAACGGGATTGATCTCGCGCAGGAAATCAAGAAGAAGTTCGGCGACATCAACCTCATTTTTGCAAGCGGATTCAGTCAGTATACCTGTGACGCCTTTGCGATTCACGCCAGCGGCTATGTCATGAAGCCGGTCACGCCGGAGAAAATCAAGAATGAGATAGACAACCTCAGATTTCCGATCAGAGAGGAAAAACATCTGCTGCAGCTGCAATGCTTCGGGAACTTTGAAGTCTTCTTTGACGGAACGCCGCTTAAGTTTAAGTACAATAAAACCAAAGAACTGCTGGCTTATCTGGTTGATCGAAACGGGGCGATGTGCAGCAACAGTGAGCTGATGGCAGTCCTGTGGGAGGATGAGTGCAATTCCGAGAAGAGAATTTCGTATTTGAAAAATCTTCGGGCCGATCTCTGCTCTGTGTTGGAAGGAATCGGAGAGGGAGAGCTGATTACCCGTGCATGGGGCAAGATGGGAATTCGCAGAGATGAGGTGAACTGCGACTACTACAGGTGGCTGGATGGGAACAGGGACGAGTACTATGGAGAGTACATGACGCAGTACAGCTGGACAGAATTTACAAATGCGGCTCTCATGGATGATTATCAGAGACGCATGGGAGAATTATAAAGGACACGGAGAACTTATGATTTATGATGTGAATCTGCTGTATCAGGAACTTCTCAACCCGGATCTGACAGAGGAGAGGCGGCAGGAAATATTTCGCATGCTGGTAGCCTGCGGTATGAACCCGAACTGTAAAAATGCATCGGCTGCGTCCGATAAGGAACTGCTGGCAGGGGTGGAGGAGTTTCTGAAGACATCGTGGAGGGCCTTTGTAGAAGGCCGAGAGGGGAGAGAGAAGACTCGCACCTCTCCGCCCTGGGAGGACGGCTTCAGAAAACGCATCAGTTTTGCAGAGCTTTTGAAAAAGCTGCAGTGCGAGCACCGGACAAAGGAGCTCAGAGAAATCGGAGCCTGCAAGGCACTTCATGCTGCAGAGAAAAAGGCGGGAAAATAAATGAGAGAACGAAAGATCATGTACGCCGACCGGATCAGAGGCGCTTTTCGGGATCCGGGCTATGATGTGCAGGAATATCTCGACAGGGCGCTGCACGGGAAAATCAGCCCTCTGGACAGGAAGCGCTTTCTCGCACAGATGGAATATATGCCGGGAAAGCCGGAGAAGAGAGACAGCAATTTCTGGTATCAGGAAAGCGGAAGACAGGAAAAACGCACGATGAAGGAGCAGTATCAGCATCAGTTTGCCAGACTCTTCTATGATGGAGACAGAGATATTGCAGAGCTTCCGGGACTGGTGAGTGATGTGGTTGAGAATCTCAAAATAGATGGTGTGAGCTACAAGCAGAAATATCATATGCCGGAGGTGAGCACTGTAAATTGTCTTGAGATGATTTGTCATGTGGTCAGGAACCTTTCGGAGGGAGAGCTGGCGGAGGCCTTTTCCGGCCAGAGCGGGAGAGAGCCGGAGATTACATTTTACAGGGAACGGAGCCGGCAGGAGCTCTGCTTTCGCCCGTCAGAGCTGCTTCCACTGAAAGAAAGCAAAAGGAAGATTTCCTTCAGAGGGCTGATGGAAAAGGTGGGCGGCAGAGAAAATCCTGCCGGAGGGGTGCAGGAGCTGAGAAGTACGCTGAGGAACAAAACAAAGGGTGGAAAGACAGCAGGGAAATGGTAGATGAATTATACACACGGCATGCTGGAGGCTTTTGCAGCACTGATTATACTGGTTCTGCTGATTGAGAGTCATTTTATTTCAAAGGCGACACCAAAACGAATAGTACTGAATATCCTTCTGTTTGCCCTGTTTATGCTTCTGGTGGCGGATGCAGTTTCTTATCTGCTCTCTCCATCAGGAAAAATGGGGCTGCTTTCAGAGGTCTTTTTTCTTGTGTCTACGTGCTTTGCCTATAATTTGCTTGCTATTTTTCATTATTATCTGGTTCTCAATATCCGGGAAAAAAAACAGATATCCATGTGGCTGGGTCATCTGGGCTTCGCTGTTGCTCTGGCGGGAGGCTTGATGTGGGTCAGCTCCTTCTGGACAGGAGCTGCATATACCATCGTTGACGGAGATTATTTTCGGGGGCCGTTTTTTGGGGTGTCGCAGGTCATTGCACTGAGTCTTGTGAGTTATGACTGTATTCTGATTGTATTGTTTTTCGAGGAGCTGGGAAAGCGTGATGGAATTGCGTTTATCAGCTACATATTCAGTGTTGTCATCTCTCTGATGCTTCGGGAGATGCTGCCTCCTTTGGGCATCCCTTTCGTTTATCTCGCGGTTACACTTTCAGTCATTGTAATGTATACGATTCTTCATATCGAACAGAATATAGAGTTGAAGCTCAAAGAAGAAAAACTGGTAAGAAGCAGGGTTGCCATTATGCTGAGCCAGATTCAGCCGCACTTTCTTTATAATGCGCTGAATGCGATTTATTATCTCTGTGAAAAGAATGCCGGTCTGGCACAGCAGGCGATCGCAGAATTTTCCGACTATCTGAGAGGAAATCTGGATTCGATCGGTGTGGAGGACAATGTTCCCTTTGAACGGGAGCTCACGCACATCCGAAATTATCTGTTTTTGGAGAAGCTGCGCTATGAGGATGAATTGGAAATTATCTACGATCTGGAAACTCTGGATTTCAGACTGCCGCCGCTTACTGTGCAGCCGCTGGTGGAGAATGCTGTGCGCTACGGCGTTGGGCAGGCGCCGGACGGCGGGAGCGTAATCATTCGGAGCACAGAGCATGACGCCTATTATCAGGTGGAGGTGATTGATGACGGGATCGGGTATCATGCGGATGAGGTGCAGGAGATCGGAAGGAGTCATATCGGGATCAGCAATGTAAGAGAGCGCCTGGAGCTCATGGTGCATGGAAGCCTGGAAATCGAAAACAGAGAAGGCGGAGGCACGGTGGCAAGGATCAGAATCCCGAAGATGATGGAAGTTATGCTGAACTGAATGCGCTGCGGAGCAGCCGCAGGAATGAGCGGAAAATGCCGGATGGATACCCGTCCGGCGTTTTTTGTGTGTCTCTTTTGTGTCTATGATTTATGTAGAATCCCTCTGTATTTGGGATATTGGGAGGAAGATTCATGCGGAGAGATTGCAGGATGAGATTTCTTCGGGGAATATATTCGGAAGAGAAACAGGCGGAAAGGAGTGCCATGACAGGAAATAATACGATTTACAGAACTGCGATAAGAATGGATGATGCCGGGGCTTCAGAGGCAGAGCAGGCCTTGAAAACGCTGCTGGATAAGATGCCTAAGCTGCTGATCATTGATATGGAGGAGACCAGATATATCAGCTCGGCAGGACTCAGATTTCTCCTGTCCGCACAGAAGAGCATGAAGCAGAGGAGCGGACGCATGGTCTTGAGACATGTGGCGCAATCTGTAGAAGAGATTTTTGATGTGACGGGCTTTTCAGGGGTCCTCAATATTGAATAAGGAGAGAACATGGAATTTTCCGGAATGACAGGAGAACAGAAGGCATGGATGATACTGGCCGGGATGGGCAAAGCGGTATCGCCGCTCCTGCTTTATATCTGCATGCCGTCGCTGTGTATGGCGCTGGGTTATCTGCTGTTTCATGGGGAAATGAGCCGGGCGGAGTTTTTCCGGTATGGAGGGAATTTCTATACCGCAGCGGGGATGGCGTGCTCTCTGTTTCTTCTGTATTGGAGATCTTCCCGCAGAGGAGAGAGCTTCTGTGAGGATGCAACGTTATTTCCCGAGAGCTTTAGGGCGGGAAGAGCGGCTTTGTTTGTTCTCTTTGGGGGGGCTCTGTCGCTGTTTGTTTCCGCCCTCATCACACTGGGAGGAGCCGGGACCGCAGGCTACCGGGAGAGTGTTGCGGGGCTGCTGGAGGGACCGGATCTTCTGTTTTCCGTGATTACGGTATCACTCCTGTCGCCGCTGCTGGAGGAAGTTGTCTTTCGCGGCTACATGCTGAACACCATGCTGAGGCGTTTCGGTCTGCGAAGAGCGGTTTTTGGAAGTGCCATCCTTTTTGCAATCTGTCATGTGAATCCGATATGGGTGCTGTATGCGTTTCCGGCAGGACTTCTGCTGGCCGTGCTTTCTATCCGGGAGGACAATATTCTGTATGGGATTTTTCTTCACATTGGGTTCAACCTGCCCTCTGCAGTTCTGGCGGTTCTTTACAGAGCCAATCCGGAAATGAGAGGACGGATGGACACGGCGGTACTTCTCGCGCTGCTGTTTTTGACGGCAGGAGGAATGCTTTGGCTGCTTTCCGGATATTTTGAGAGGAGTGTTCCGGAGCTTGGCCGCGCAGCGATTCGATGGGGAATCAAAAATTTCAGAGGGAAGCGCAAATGAAAAATATTCTGAAAAAAATGACGGTATATATAGCGGGA
The DNA here is from genome assembly GCF_030812885.1 of Moryella indoligenes. Taxonomy (NCBI): domain Bacteria; kingdom Bacillati; phylum Bacillota; class Clostridia; order Lachnospirales; family Lachnospiraceae; genus Moryella; species Moryella indoligenes. The sequence goes on along the minus strand of NZ_JAUSTO010000014.1, from coordinate 28,069 downwards.
GCCGCTGTTTCGATCTGTCTGATCGGGGGGCTGACCGGATTCCTTCTGGGAGGATTTACACCGGAGGGCTTTTCCCCGGAAAGCGGAATGGAAAGGCTCTTTTCAGGCACGACGCTGCTCTACGGGACGGTGGAGACCATACTCATGGCGCTTCTGTATCATATTTTCCATATTGGAGGCATCGGACGGCGCACAAAGAATGTGCTGAAGGACAGCTATCGAAAGAGCGGAGCGCAGCGTATAGAGGGAGCGCTTGAGAATGCCCGCTTCATGGAGGATGAGGAACGGGATGAAAACTTTCCGAGAAAGCTGTTTTCAAGGTTGGAGAAGGAGAAGCAGGACGGAATACCTTTGTATGCCGTTTACAACCAGAAGCGGAGAGAGCTTGAGCTGAACCTGATGAAGCCGGCACATGGCATTATTATCGGTGCTACGGGCTCAGGAAAAACCACAACCTTTATCAATCCGACGATTCAGATTCTGGGGCACACGAGAGCCGGCTCCTCAATGATCTGTACTGATCCTAAGGGCGAGCTGTTTCAGCTTCATTCGGCCATGCTGAAGGAGCGGGGATATCAGTGTATGGTGCTGGATCTCCGCGATCCCTACAGCTCGTTCCGCTGGAATCCGCTGGGAGATATCTATGATCGCTACCAGGAATATTTCCATACCGGAGATGAAATCTATGAGAGGACAGACAGCATTGAGCACGCGGGTGGGCTGGAGCTTTGCAATGAGCCGGAGAGCTACGAAGAGTGCTGGTACGAGTATAAAGGGAGGGCTTACAGCGATCGCCGTCAGCTGATTCAGGAGATTCACAGTGAGCGGCAGCGTATTTACGACGGCGTCTATGAGGATCTGAATGATCTGGTATCGGTAATCTGCCCGATTGAATCACAGAATGATCCGGTCTGGGAAAGAGGCGCCAGATCTATTATTCTGGCAACGCTTCTGGCTATGCTGGAGGACAGCGAGACGCCGGAGCTGGAAATGACCAAAGATAAATTCTGCTTTTACAATCTCAATAAGGCCATCAGTAATTCGGAGGATGAGTTTGCAGCCCTGAAAGATTTCTTTAAGGGGAGAGAAAAAACCTCCAAGGCAGTGGGACTTTCCAGACAGGTGCTCTCTGCCGCGGAGCAGACATTGTCCTCCTATATGTCAATCGCGTTTGATAAACTGTCGATGTTCAACGATGAAGGAATCTGCGCCATGACTTCGGCGACGGATATCCAGCCGGAGCGGTTTGCGGAAGAACCCACAGCCTTGTTTTTGAAAATTCCGGATGAAAAAGACACACGACATGTGCTGGCCGGCGTGTTTATTCTCTCAATCTACAAGGCGCTGATTAAGGTGGCGTCCGCGAGAGAGGATCTGTCACTGCCGCGGAATGTGTATTTTCTGCTGGATGAGTTCGGCAATATGCCCAAAATTGAAAAGTTTGACAAGATGATTACGGTGGGACGCAGCAGGAAGATATGGTTTCAGATGGTGGTGCAGTCCTTTGCACAGCTTGACAATGTATACGGCCCCACAGTGGCGAATATCATTAAGGGAAACTGCGGTCTGAAGATGTTTATCGGCTCCAATGACATTGGAACTTGTGACGAGTTTTCAAAGCTCTGCGGAAATATGACTGTGGAGACCCGAAGTGTTTCTTCCTCTACAGTGGACAGAACCGGCGCGATGAATGTATCCAGTTCGCTGCAGACCCGTCCGCTGATTTATTCTTCAGAGCTGATGAAGCTGAACAATCAGAAGAACTCGGGCAATGCGATTGTCGTGACCTTTGGGAACCCGCCGCTGAGGACCAAATTCACACCCTCTTACAAGTGCCCGCTGTATCAGACCGGACAGATGAGCGAGGAAAAGGTCAGGAACAATTATTTTTACGGCGCAGAGGTTCTGTACAATTTGGATGAAAGAAATTATCTGGTGCTGGAGCAGAAGGACCTCGGGGAAGCTGAGGAAACTGAGGAAGCACTGCATCCGAATGGAGAGGAACGCGGCGCTGCGGAAGATCAGAGCGCTGAGGGAAAAGATATGGAAAAAGTGGAAAGCAGAGATGAACAATAATACGCGTAAAAAGGTGCGGGGGCTTTTTCTGGCTGCGGCGCTGCTGCCGTTACTTGCTGTACAGCAGGTGCATGCCTCGGAAGGCTCGGTGATCCGGAGAATCAATGAGAGCACGGGACAGAAGGCGAGGAGTCTTGTGCCGGAGAACATTTACGGCAGCGGAAGCCGGCGATCGACAGAGCAGAAAAATGGAAAGAGCGGACAGGACGTCTCCGACGCTACAGGACCGGGGGCGGGAGGCGCCGCGGAGGATACGTTTCAGGGGCCGGTGGTAGAGGATGTCCGGATCACGGAGACCTATCATGAGGATTATCGTCTGTATGAGGAAGGGCTCGGAGAAAAAGCGTTTTTCTACAGCAATATTGCCAACGGGACATGGACGGACAAACCGGTACGTTTTGAAATTCCGGAGCAGATCAGTGTGTCGGCAAGCAGAGACGGGGCGCCGTATCCTTTTGAGCGGGGGCAGGCCTTTGCGGAACGGGGAAGCTACCTGCTGACCCTTGTTGTTGCAGAGAATGAATCCCTGCCGTTTTCGGCGCAGAAGCTGTTTGAGGGGAGCTTTCGCTTCCGGATTCAGGAAAAGCCTGCGGCAGCTCCGGCCGGATCCGGAGATTCAGGGGAGGAGAGGCAGCTTGCAGAGATTGCCCGCTCACTGAATCCGGATTATGAGAACACGGCGGGAGGGAGCGGAAAGGTATCTTCCGGGGGCGCAGAGATAAGAGGAAGCGCAGAGAGCGTAGCGGGAGCAGGAAGTGGCGCTGCTGCCGGATATGCTCCGGTCTCCGGAGAGGGCGATGCACTGGAACAGGAACTGAGAAATTCCGGAGCGCTGGAGATCAAAGACGGGATCATGTCTGATGACGGAACGATCAATGAGGACAGACTTTCCGCTCTCATCAGCAGTGAAACGGCCGGAAAGAAGCCGGAAAGCGGAAAGGAAAGCACGACATACGATCCCGAAACGGGCTTTTATAAACATACTCTGCGCTCCGGAGACAGCTTCCTTTCGGATATTCCGGACGGGGGACTGACCAATCAACCGGTCATGATCGCGGAGAACGAGACACTGAGCTTTACGCTGCGCAGAAACGGTGTCCCGGTGGAGCATTTTTCTCCGGGAGAATACATTGAGCAGCCGGGAAGCTATCAGCTCTACCCCGAGAGCGAGTCGGTAAAGTTCAAAATGGCCTATGAAAAGCAGCGGCCGGTTTTCTCCTTCCGGATTTTGGACGCGGAAGCAGTCTCGGATCTGGGTTTTATCAATCTTCCGGAGCACCATAAAGTGCGGCTGCTGCGTCATGACGGGAAGGATGTGGATGACAGCCTTCTGCTGAATGAGGGGAGAAGCATATACCTCAAGAATGACGGAATATATCAGCTGCAGCTGGAAGGGCCGGCGGGAAGCAGCTCCGTCCAGTTGAAGCTGGATCGCATAGCTCCGCGTTTCAGGGTACATCTGTCAGCCAATCTTGCACAGATCGAGTATCTTTCGGAGGATACGGCGCTGGTACAGCTCTACCGGGGCGGGAGATTGGTCAAAGAGGACAGCCTGATCCAGGAGGTCAACGGAGCCGGGAGCTACCGGATTCTCGTGAAGGATGTGGCGGGAAACAGCAGCGAGTACAGCTTTGTTATCCGATATCAGGTCAATACGGCTGCGGTGATCGCCATTCTGCTGTGCCTTGCTCTGGTCGGGGCGGCTGTGTTTTTCTTCCGGAATATCAACAAGAACGTAAAGGTGCGATAAATCAGAGAAGAGAGGAGGGGGAAAAATGGAATTTGCAGAGCTTTCATTCCTGTCAGTGCTGACGGACATGCTGTCAAAAGTATTCGATACAGTGCTGGCTCCCGTCCTGAGAGATGTAGCACATATTTTGATTGCCACGCTGGGCAAACTGATCAGTGAGGCGTTTTCAAATTTTCTGATCAGAGCGTGGGTGATTCTCCTGAAGCTTGTTTATTTCCTTCAGCAGATATTTGACATCTTTTCCGGCTACAGCACAGTCAAACTCAGAGCTGTGCCGGATGTCTCAAGAGAAAGAAATCTGCTGGAGGTGTTTCTGGAGCTCGGAAGCATACAGTATTTTTTCCTGCTGCTTACTATGATCTGTGTGGTGGTCTGTCTTCTGACAACCATTGTTATGGTTGTTCGCTCCATGCATGATATGGTGATGGAGAACAAGCATCCCATCAGTGAGGTGCTGCGCCGGAGTATGAAGGCAAGCTTCACCTTTATGATTATTCCGTTTACGCTGGTATTTATTCTTCAGACCGTCAAGTATGTTCCGTCGGTTATAGACCTTGCGTTCGGCAGAAATACCGGTCAGGCAGTCTCAGACTCGCTGTTCATTACAGTGGCAGAGCCGGCGGCGAATAATGCAGAGGCAGTTCGTATGTTTTCTGCGGGACAGCATTATGAGAATATTGAGCTGCTGAGAAGCAGTTTTAATATAAAAAATATCAATTTCACCTTTGCCTTTGTGAGCAGCATACTCATGGCGCTGATTTTTCTGATCTGTATCATCCAGTTCATTCAGAGGCTGTTTGTTATTCTGTTTCTGTATCTGATCAGCCCGTTTTTTGTGGCCTTTATTCCTCTGGACGAGGGGCAGAAATTCCGGCGCTGGAAGGAGCTGTTTGTAGGCACTTTCCTTTCAGCCTACGGACCTATGATCGTGATGGAGCTGTATCTCATGGTGGTTCCGATGATTGTAAGCGGAAATGCGATACGCTTTGACACGGGAAATCAGCTCATGGATGTCTGCCTCAGGCTGTTTATCATTCTGGGGGGAGCCTGGGCGGTGTACCGCTCCAGAACTCTGATGCTGCAGCTGTTCGCACCGGAGGCGGAGGCGATGACGCAGGGCGGGGGCTTTATTACCAATACACTGCGGAGAGCAAGATGGCGTCTGGCAAATCTGGGAAGATAGGGGGATGAGACATGGAATACGCATACATGGGACTTTTTTCTGCGATTTTCAACTGGATATTTGATAAAATACTCTCCCCGGTTCTGAATTTTATTTCGGGTTTGCTGGAAACTGTGCTGAGCTGGATCTTCAACAATGTACTGGGGCCGCTGCTGCAGGCTGTGCTGTGGCCGATTATCGAAGGAACCATCAAACTGATTCTCGAGGTTTTGAGCGGCGTCCTTTACTCCATTTTTGCGGATCTTCTGGTGCTGATCAATTCCATGCAGAATGCCTTTGATTTTTTCAGCGGCGTGAAGGAGGTAACGGTACAGCAGGCAAATGGCGGGAGTTACAGAGCCACGCTCCTTATGGCGCTGTTCCGACAGCCTGCGGTGCAGAAGGCATTTCTGATTATTCTTATTTTCAGCATTTTTCTCTGCCTGACACTCTCCGTGCTTGCTGTGGCAAGGGCAAGTGTGGATATGGACGGAGAGCGGCACAGGAATGTTTCCAGAGTTATGAAATCTACGGCTGAGGCGGTATTCCGCTTTTTGCTGATTCAGTTCAGCTGCCTGTTCGTCCTGTTGCTTGGCGGAGCGGTGCTGAATGCAGTCAAGGTGGCAAATCAGTACAGCGTAATACAGGAGATCGGCGGAAATGAGAAGGCGGATATCCGGATTTCCAATATTCTGTTTGTCATAAGCTCATTGGACGCGGCAAAGCCGGGCACTCCGGACAGAAATTTATCCGATCTGAATAAAGAAGACAGCAGTGCGGAGGCAATCAGCATTCTCAGCGGGAACAGAGGAAAGTTTTACCGCGGGCTGCTGGATCCGACAAAAAAGAGTGATGTGGAGCCATACTTCAAGCTGTCAAAAATTGATTATCTGATCGGTTATGGAATGGGCCTGTTCTTTGTCATTGTCCTTGGGGTAGCATTGTGCAAATTTATGACAAGAATCTTTGAAGTCCTGCTGCTGTTTATTGTGTCTCCGTTTTTTGTCGCCATGATGCCTCTGGACGACGGAGAAAAGCTAAGAGGCTGGCAGGATCTGTTTGTGGGAAAGATTTTTTCGGGCTACGGTATGGTCATTGCCATGCAGATATACCTGATTCTATGCCCCTATGTCATGAGCGGGAACGTGATTTTCGGAAAGACCTCCGCGGAGGGAGATTATCTGATTAAGCTGCTTTTTATTGCCGGGGGAGCCTTTGCCATCCTGAAGGCCGGCTCGACGATGACCAGTCTCATGAGCCAGGCGGCAGGCATGCGGGAGATGGAAACCGGTATGGTGACACAAAGCATGCTGAGCGGTGCGGGCGCTTATGTCGGAAGAAGCGCGATGCGGGCGGCGGGTTCGGCTTTTCGCGGATACTCCGGGAAGAAGCAGAGCACAGCGGCGCGGCAGACAGACACACACACGGCAGAGCATGGAATGCAGACAGGGCAGCGCTTTGACGGAGGTCCTGCGGTGAGTGGCAGCAGCGGCGGAAGATTTGACGGGAGAGTGCGCGGAGGCCATATCGGCGAAAGATCTGCGGGAGAACCCCGCAGCAGTACAGCAAAGGAGCGGAGAAATTCCGTATGAGAATCATACCAAAACGAACCAAAGTAAGAATGGAGCTTTTCAAGGGAATAGAGCTGCCGGATGTTCTGGTAGGAGCGATGGGCTTCGGGCTCAGCATCTCCTTTCTGGTTTCCAATATCCCCTTTGCCTTTGTACCGGCGTTGATTATTTCTCTGATTACGGTGCTGCTCATTATGCCGATCGAGGATGATAAGGGCTATCTGATGCTCTATTATGTTCTGAAATATCTTGGCAGGCAGAAGGTGTTTAAGAAGCGGGACGGCGCAGGGGAGAGCGGAGACAGGAAAAAGACCGCTGCCTTTACCATCGAGAACATCACGCCCTTTACCGGCATCCGGGACATTTATATTGAATACGGCACACAGTATTATGCGACCGTAATTCAGATCCCCTCTGTAGAATTTCGGTTTTTCAGCGAGGCCAGGCAGAATGCGCTGATTGATCGCTGTCTGGGAGCCATTCTCCGCATGGCTGCAATGGGGGAGACTATCGACCTTGTCAAGCTGGATCGACCGTTTATTTATGATGAGCTTGTAGCTGCCGAGCGTCAGAAGGCGGAGGAGCTGAAGGAGGCTTATCTGAACGGGATGATTTCCGAGGAGGAGCTGACCGTCCGGGTGGGCATCGTAAATGACCGGATCGCTCAGATCAATGCCATGAATTTCAAGGAAAAGATATACCGCCCCATGCATTATCTCATGTTCATTGATAAGGATCGGGATCTGATCCGGGAGCAGGCGCTTACCGCCATTTCCATGTTTGAGGCGAACGGGATGCAGAGCAGGCTCCTCAAGGAGAAGGAACTCGTGGTTTTCCTGAGATATAACTATGGCAGCGGCTTTGATGAGCGTGAGGCAGAGAGCCTGACACCGGAGGAATATCTGGACTGGATTCTTCCGAAACGGATAGAGATGAGGTCCAGAACTGTAAAATACGATGATCTGATCACACACACGCTGCGTGTCAGAGACTATCCGCTTCTGGTGGGCAATGCCTGGGGCGCAGGCTTCATGAACCGCCTGGGAACCAAGGTCGTCGTAAAGATGACGCCGGTGGAACGCTACAAGGCGATTCGGCAGATCGACCGCTCGATTGATGAGCTCAGGGAACAGCGGAGCAATACAGGGAAAACCTCCCGGATGATGGAGCTGGATACACATGTGGATACCCTGTCAGAGGTGCTCTCACTTTTACAGGGGGAGAATGAAGTGCTGTTCAATGTCAACACCTTCGTGCAGGTTAACGACTATGAGTACTCGGAGCAGATGGCCAGGGCAGGCGGAAGGCTGAAGTATCGCTCACCCTTTAAAAAGACTATCCGGAGAGAGATGTCGGAGGGAGGTTTCAAGGTAACGGATCTTCTGCTGCAACAGTTTGAGGGCTACAGCTCCGCACAGCTCTCCGGCTACGATGCGTTTCAGAGATACCAGCGGGGCATTCATTCCGGGTCTGTGGCGGCGGCATTTCCATATGTCTATAAGAGCCTTTATGATGAAGGCGGAATTTTTATCGGACATTCCGGCGGCGTGCCGGTGTTTATAAATTTCTTCCAGCGTGACAAAGAGAGAGTCAACAGTAACACTGTCATTATAGGAAAATCCGGTTCCGGAAAATCCTATGCCACCAAGAGCATACTGGCACAGCTCGCGGCAGAAAATTCAAGGATCTTTATTCTGGATCCGGAGAATGAGTACAGCAGAATGGCAAAAGAGCTGAACGGAAAGGTGATAGATGTCGGTTCCGCAAAGCAGGGAAGACTGAATCCGTTCCATATCATTACCGGGCTCTCGGATGATGAGAAGGATGCTGAGCTGGGAGAGAAGGCTGCGAAGATGAACAGCTTCACGACACATTTGCAGTTTTTAGAAGAATTTTACAAACAGATCCTTCCCGGGATCAGCCCGGATGCGCTGGAATATCTGAATAATATCACCATTCGCATGTATGAGGAGAAAGGAATAGACAACGATGCAGATCTGTCGGTTCTGCTGCCGGAAGATTACCCAACCTTTGATGATTTATATGACAAGATTCTGAATGACTTTCAGCTGACAAGCGGAGAATACAGCAAGAACAATCTGCGGATACTGCTGAATTATATATCAAAATTTGCCAGCGGAGGAAGAGACAGCACGCTCTGGAATGGAAAAGCCAGCATCTCCACAAAGGAGAATTTTGTGGTGTTTGATTTTCAGTCGCTGCTTGCGAATAAAAATAATACCATTGCCAATGCCCAGATGCTTCTGGTGCTGAAATGGCTGGATAACGAGATCATCAAGAACCGCGATTATAATATCCGGTATCATGCGAGCAGAAAAATAGTCATTGTGATTGATGAGGCGCATGTATTCATAGATCAGAAATATCCCATAGCGCTTGATTTCATGTTTCAGCTGGCAAAGCGCATCCGAAAATATAACGGCATGCAGGTGGTAATCACGCAGAATATTAAAGACTTTGTAGGAACAGAGGAGCTTGCGCGGAAGTCGACGGCAATCATCAACGCGTCTCAGTACTCCTTCATCTTTGCTCTGGCGCCGAACGACATGCAGGATTTGGTGAAGCTCTACGAAAATGCCGGCGCGATCAATGAGTCGGAGCAGGAGGATATCGTGAATGCAGGGCGGGGGAAGGCGTTTGTAATTACCACACCTACAGAGCGAAGCAATGTGGAAATACAGGCAGGGAACGGCATTGAAGAGCTGTTTACCATGTAGGAGGAGGCAGATGAAAAAAGCATTCAGAGGAGTGGCGGCGGCTCTCACAGTGGGGCTTGCTTTGTTCTGGCTTGCAGGCTGTACACGGGGGAGCAAAGGGGAAGAAAAAGCGGAGCTTCCTGCACAGGTCACATCAGGTGTTCTGACTGTGGGGATTATTGACGGGGGCGATCGCTTTGCGGAGAAAAAGGATGGAGGATTTTCGGGGATAGAGGCGGAAATTGCGAGAAAGCTGGCAGATGACTTGGAGCTTGAGTTGCGATTTGTAGAGGCAGAGGATCAGGAAATGCTGCTCAAATTCCTCGATGAGAAGAAGATTGATTTCGCGGCGGGCAGATTTTCGGAGGAAGCAGAGCGTGCAGAGCGCTACATCTCCACGAGAAACTACGGAAAGGGCGGCTACTTTCTGCTGCTTCCCAGGTACTGCTATATTGACAATCTTGCGGGATTGGAGGGGCAGAGCGTCGGCGTTTCCGGACAGGTGAAGCGACTGGCAGAAATTGCGTTCCAGGATCGGCTGATGATAAAGGAATATGAGGATATTCAGCGCATGCCGGGAGATCTTGGAGAAAATCTGATCCGTGCGGGGATACTCACAGAGCGTGAAGCGCTGGAAATGCTGCGGAATGGAAAATATGAGGTACAGGTACAGGAGATCCTGAATACACCCAAGGAGGGCTATGTATATGTGCTGAACAAGGGAAATGAGGTTCTGGGGATGAAATTGAACGAAACCATCGAGCATTATCTGGATTGGCAGGCACGGCCGACGGGGGATGGAACATGAGATATTTTGACAGTCCGAAGAACAGGGCACTGTGGGAGCGGGAGATGAAGGAGCTTCGAGCGGAACGGGAAAGACGGGAGCAGAAAGGATTTGTCCCGGAAGCGGCGGAGCAGAAAGTGCGCGAGGTGAAAAACGTGTACCGAAGAAAAATCAGCCTTAAAGAGCTGGAGCGTCAGGAACTGGCTGTTTCGGGGAAAAGCCGCGAGCACACTTCGGTTCGTATGAGAACGCAGATGAAGAAACGTGAAAAAGCGATGCAGACACCGCATCGCAGCCTGTGATGCGTCGATTGTGCGGACTGTTTCTTTCGTCCATGCTGCTCTGTGCAGTCATACAGCTTCCGGTATGCGCGGCTGTGCTGCCGAGTACAGAGGTGGCGGAGGATGTGGGAAACGGATATCGTTTTGAGATTCCGGGCATTGGCGGCTTCAGCGCAAATGGAAAAAATGGAGAGACCATGTCCGTCGGTGTCATCACTCTGGATCAGGGGCTGCAAGCACAGCTCTACAGGGATGGAGAGGCGGCGGTCTTTCAGAACGGCATGGCCATTACGGAAAACGGAGTCTATGAGCTGAGGGTCTTCAGGGAGACGCAGGGTACACCGGAAGATTTCGGCATCTATCGCTTTCAGATTGAAAACAACTATGCAGACATAGGAGCGGGGGGCCGGGCGGAGATCCGGCTGGTGGAAAACCCGGAGATGATTCCGGAATATCTTCCGGAACGCGGAATGTATCGTTACAGCTTCCGCTCAGGAAGGTATTTTGACACATCGGTTCCCGTGGGCGGGTGGAGCTCGAACCAGATCAGGCTGATCCTCGGCCAGGGAGTCAATCTGTATTCTGCCCGCAGAGACGGAGAACTGACAGTGCCGGAGGAAAGCATGGTCTTCCGGGAATATGGCAGCTATGAGATCGGCGTGCGGAGCAATGAGCTTGGATTCGAGGGAGAGGAGAGCTATAAAGAGGATATTGTATTTCGCCTTTTCCAAAGAGACAAAGCAGTACAATATGACAGCATCAGCGCCCCTCTTGGTTTTATATTTCACAGCTGTACGCTGAATGGCGAGAGGCAGGAGCTGTCGGGCGCTACGGTGCAGGAGCTCCGCGGAGACGGGGAATATCGTGTGGAGTTTCTCAAGTCTCCGCTTTCCGAGGGCGAGGCGCCGCACCTGTACACGGTGGAATTCATGAGAGACACCACACCGCCGGAGCTGCACTTTTCCGAGGATATTTACAGCGGCACAGTCCGGAAAAACCTGCACTTCAGCTGTGAGGAGACAGATGCAGAAATACATATTTTTAAGAATTATCAGCGTGTTGTCGCTACGGGCGGAAACATCTCACAGAACGGAAGCTATCGGCTTCTGGTGAGCGACCGCTACGGAAATCAAAGAGAATATCGGTTTTTAATGCAGAAAACGGTGAAGCTTTTCACCCCGGCATTGATTGTAATTCCGCTGCTGCTGCTGCTGGTAGGCTGCGTAATGGTTGCAGTTTACTGGAAAAGGCACATGAGGGTTTTATAATACACATTTTATTTATTGGAGGAAAAGATATGTTGACAAATGTATTACTGACAGCGACCGGTGGAACAAATGTATTTAAGAGTGCGGCAGAGCCGATCGTAGCTCTGGTGCTGATGATGCGTGGACCTCTGATTGCAATTGTAGCATCAATCGGAACGATTTACTGTATTTTTCTGGGGGCCAAGCTTGCAAAGGCGGAGGAGCCGCAGGAGAGAGAAAAGGCCAAGCAGGCATTAAAGAACGCCATTGTGGGCTTCGTGCTGATCTTTGTTCTGATTGTGGCAATTTCGGTGATGGTTGACCCGCTGACCAAGTGGATGGACAGCTATGTCAAATCCACTAATTTTTCTAATCTTACGAATGGTTCCAAGTAAGATAAAGAGAGAACACAGCTATGGGCTGCGGCAGAGAACTCCGCAGCCCATAGTGTTAAACAGCATCTGAGATGTGCAGAGACAAAATAGCCGATGAGGTTTTGCGGGAGACAGGAAAGGTGGTGCAGACAGTGAAAAGGAGATTGGAGCTTCGAGCGGGAAGGGCGGCAGTGAGCGTAATGCTTGCCATGGTCAGTCTGTTTTCCAGTGCCTGCGGCAATACTTTTCTGCGGGGGAATGTGCATCTGGAAGCCTTTCAGCCTCCGGCAGTTCCGGAGCTTCCGAAACTGTATCCGAAATTTGACGGCATGGGGAATATTCGTTACAGCGATATGGCAAAGTATGATACGGAAGGCAGGAATGCCTTTTTTATTCTGCCGGATCGAAGAGAGGAGTGGGGGGCGGAAGTTCGCATAGAAGATATTTTGCAGTTTAAACTGCTGGATCACACAGAGAGCGGTGAGTTTATCTATGCATATTCCAAGCGTTACAGAGGAGACCGGAAGCCCGGAGCCGGACTTGTATCGGATGGAGCCGGGGAGCTTCCTGCAGAGGGGGAGGCGCCGATCCCGCGAAGAGAGAAGATACAGGCGGACAGCTCAGCGGTAGAACCTGCCGGGGATGAGGGAGGCCGCACTGTCGAAGAAAGCCTGAGCGGCGAGCAGGTACTGAGAGGAGAGAGCGCCGGAAAGGGGGGAGAGGGGCAGGAGCATGCCGAAAGCAAGGTTACAGTGCTCATGTCCTACCATCCGGAAACCCGGAGATACAAGGTATTCAGCAGCCTGATAGAGAGAATCGGGAAGGACAGAGGGGGCGAGACAACTCTGATAGCCAGACGGCTGGAAAATTCGGCGGAATATATGATCTTTCACCGCATGATTGCCTATGTATATCGCGCAGACGGAAATCTCTGCTATTCACATGATTACGGACAGGTGCTTTCACAGGAAATCGGAAGGATTGTGCTCAGAGAGGGAGGAAAGCCGGACAGTTACAGCTATGCAGTGACAGATGTGGCTATGGATGGACTTGGATATCTGTACGCCAGCGTGACAATAGATTTGCAGCCCGCTGAGGGAGGAGATAAGGACGCATTTTCCAGATATGACAGTATCCGGGATGATGAAAAGGAGGATGCGGCTTCATCCGAGGCGAAGGCGCTGAATGTGATTATTACAGCGTTCAATATCAATATCGGAGGGAGCCATCCGGCTGTACAGTTTGTCTCTGAGCTGCAAAATGAAAAACAGCAGCTTGCGCTGTTTCAGTCCGTGGATAATGTCGAGTTTCAAAATCACAGAGAGGCAGAACAGGCAGTGGAGCAAACAGAGCTGAATCGAATCAAGGCACAGAAAGTGCCGGATGAGTATGGGATATTTCAGACAGAAAATCCGGAATTTTCGTTGCAGCTGGCCGGCTATACCAACGCCTGTGATTTGCGGCTGACATATCCCGGTGAGAGCGAGGGTGCGGACCGGCAGAGCACGACGGACATTCTGAAGCTGGTGCTGGATACAGAGCCTGTGTTTATGAGGCGAAACGATATCGGCGCTTTTTTCCGGGAAGGCGGAGAGAGCAGCCGGGAGGACAGCTATGAGCTCTATCACAGCTTTTACAGGGATTTCGGGCAGGCGAAGTCCCTGATTTACAGCATTGACCGGGAAGAGCGGGAGGTGGCATATTCAGCGGCCAAGAAAGCACTGGCGCTGATGGGAAAAGGGGATACGGAGCTGATTCAGGCAGCGTCTCCCGGTATGACAGGAGCCGGATATCTCTATGTTCCGCCGATACAGCCGGGGAGATGGCAGCCTGAGCTGTCTCAGAATGAAAATCCTCTGCGGGCGGCAGATGAGAACGGAGCGCCGCTGACACAGGAATGGTACCAGCGCTGCGGCTATCCGGTGCCTCTGCTGTACGGATATAAAAGAAGCGTTGACAGTGCAAAGCAGTATTTCAATCGTTATGCGGAAATTTACACGGACGGAATGCTGGGAGTCTGGCGCTCCTCGGAACGGAAGCAGGGGATGCCGGAGAGCTTTCAGCTGCTGGAACCAAAGCTTGTGCCTGTGGAGACAAGAGAGTTCAGCAGAAGCTTCAGCTACAGAGGAGAAGAGGCATTTCAGCCGGATTACAGCTTTGAGGGGTTTTCGACCAATGCAGAGGGACTGTTTCCGAATATGCAACGGACGGTAGAGCAGGAGGAGGAAGACAGCCTTTCCGAGGATGAGCTGGAAGAGGATGCCGAGGATGTGGTGACAGTGGTGACGGAGAAGGTGACCGTACCTACGAAATATCGGGTGCAGTGGCCGGAGAATACATATTTTTACTGGGTGGAATCGGTAAAAAGCAATGAAGCACTGTCACCCTCTGCGGCATTTGGCGCGATTTATTACAGCACAGAACCGGCCGGAAGCAAAATCCGTTACTACAATGGAAGCAAGCTCATTCTTGAGGATCAGGCCATACCGGGCAGAGCTGTGGATGCCGGCATGCTTTATTTTGGCACCAGGCTGCAGAGCAGAGAGGAGACGGCGCTCTCCGGGAGCAGTGCTCCGGTCTCACAGGCGACAGAGATTATTTATCTTCTGACAGATGAAGGGCTGAAGCTCTACAGAGGGCGGCAAGGGCAGGAGAAAGACAGGGAGCAGGCGAAATATTACCCTCTGGAAGAGTTGACGAGAAGAAGCGGCTACAGCATACAGAGTATCCGAAAGGAAGAGAAAAAACCAACGGAGAGGGTCGTGCTGTCGGGAGAAAGCCTCACGCTGATATCTGACCATGAGCTGCTGGTTTCTGCTCTGCGGGACGGTCTGAGCATCTGCAATATGGACTCCGGAATATCCTACCGCGTGCTGCCCGGAACCTACTATCGCTGCTTTGAGCAGAGAGGGCAGCATGCAGCGCCGGGAAAATATATTGCGGTGGGGTACCGCAATGAAAAATACACTTATGACCAGCGGGATATCGTCCGGGCAAAGTGCTATGAAATTGATATGAACAATATGGAGCAGATCCGCAATATGGAACTTGCGGAGAATTATCTCCTGTTTCTTCGCGACGGGATGCGGGAGAGACGTTATAAGACGCAGATTGAGAGCCTCCGGGATGAGACAAGCGGAAACGTGACAGAAAAAATCATACCTCTGGATCAGGCAAGCGCCCCCGAAAAGCAGAGAGATGAGGCGGCACGGATTCTGTTTGAAGGGACAGATGAGGAGGCACAGGAGGAGCTGCAAAAAATATTGAATATAATGGGGCTCCGGCATGATGCTGCGATTTCTGCTCAGGCGCTTGGGAGGCTGCGCCTTTTGCGGAAGGAAGAGGCAGAACAGGCAAGAGGCATGAAAGAGTTTCTTCAGCTTACAGGCGCTTATTCTGTGATTCGGGCGGAGGCGGCTATGCCCGAGCACGCAGGCTATTGGAGAACAGTTTACGGAAGGCTGGATAAGGCCGGAAATGTTCGTGAGCTGGAGCGGCTTCTGGTGGAGCTCATGCTGAGAAGAAGTATTTTTGAGCAGATGCATGGCGACCGGCGGAGACGCTTTCAGGAGTACAGCCTGAAAGCACCGGAAAGCAGGAAGCTCTATGCAGAGGACTCGGAGGAAGCGCTGGAGAAGAGCAGAAAAAAGATTAAGGAGATAGAGGGAAAGCAGGAAAAACAGGCGCTGCGGCCGGTAGGAGACGGAAGTCCTGCCGTGAGAGAATCTGTACGGGAGCTGCAAAGAAGCGGCTATTACAGAGATATACTTTCAGAGCTTGCAGAGCTGTACGCCATTCAAAGCGGGACAAAGAAGAACTCAGATCGCAGCTATATTGATGTGAGTGATGAAGAACGGGTACTTTTTCATAAGAATCTGAACAGGATACTGCTGCTCTTGAACCCTTCCGCCGAGTTGGAAAAGGAGTTTCACGAAAAGGATCTGAAGGAAGCGCAGAAAAAGAGTGTGTTTCAGGAGAGAGAAGCTGAACGCGAGTAAAGCAAACAGGGAAAAGGTCAGAAGGAGCTATGGAAAGGAAAGAACAAAGTAACAGCCGGGACAGGCGGCATGGAAATAAGAGAATACGCGGAGGAGGGCTGACTGCCGCCATGGTGCTGTTGCTGCTGGCAGTGCTTCCGGCAGGAGCAGCCTTCGCGGGAGAATGGAAGCAGGAAAGTCAGAGGAACTGGTATTTTGAGGAGGGAGGGGTGAGACTTCAGGACGCCCTGAGCCCTGAGGGCTACTATCTGGACGATCAGGGGATCTGGACGGATGAAGTCAGTATTCTTGGCGCAAGGCTTGAGGGAAAGAATTATTTCCTGGAGGCAGAAAGAGCCGATCACTTTGAGCTCTTTCTGGATAAGCTGAACAGTGCTTCTGATGAGCTCAGAAGAATCAGAGACAGACGGGAGCTGGCAGTTTATGAAGATGCCGTGGTGGTTTCCACCAGAAAGAAGGACCGGAGGAGAGAGGTGCTGATGCTCATGAAAAATCCGGATATCAGCGGCTATACACTCGTTCTGAAAACACATTTGAGTCGGGACCCGGTGCGCAGGATCGGCGAGGTAAATCAGATGCCGGGAACATCAGAATATGACTATCAGATTATGCGTCTGCTTCTGCACGTCATCAGCAGAGCGGGAGAGAAGGTCACGAATGCCGTCTATTCCAGCTGGGAAGGGAATAACAGCTATGGACTGAAGCCCGGGAAGTGGGTAAGGATCGGAGATGCGGAAATACTCTATCAGGCGGAAAACGGAGCGGGAAAGTATCTGATCAGAGAGGCACGATAAGAAACCAGAGGCAAAATGAAATTCAAAAAAACGGTGGCGCTGTTCTGCATTTTTCTGCACAGTCTGTTTTTTTCCGTTTCCTGTTCTGTCAACAGCATGGCGGGGGAAATTCACGGTTTTGTGGAAAAAGAGGATGGCTCCGTGTACTATTTTGACCGTGAGGGGATGCCGAAATCTGGATGGATCAATCAGAGAGGCAGCCGCTATTACCTTGAAAAGCGAGAGCTGAGTGTCGGCTGGAAGCTGATTGAGGATCAGAAAGACAATACACTCAGATGGTATTATTTCGACAGCAGAGGGCGGCTTCTCCGAGACAGGGTGACGCCGGATGGCTTTCTGGTGGATCGGAACGGAGTTTATGCAGGGACGGCAGAGGCATTCGGAGAAGGGGGAGTCTTCACAGGAGCTGCACTGACCGCTGCGGAAAAAAAGAAGAAGGATGAGGAGGACAGGAAAGAGCTAAGGGCGATAGAGGCGATTTATGAAGCCAGACGGGAACGCAGCAGAGAAGTACACACGAACCGGGTATTTCACTTCCTGCCCACAGCTGCGGCTTCAGAAAAAGGCGAATTGTGCGGTCAGTATGCAGGCGGGATGCCGGTTGAGTTCTACATGCTGACAATTGCAGGCGAAACCTCCGGCGGGAGGAATATCGTGAACAATGTGACGGGAGACAGGGGACGTGCCTATGGTCTTTGTCAGATGGATTACCGCTACGACCTGATTCCCTTTATGGAGTTTGCCAGCAGAAAGCATCCGGAGCTGTGGGGAGGTTTTTCTGCATATCTGGCATTTCGACGGGGAGATCCGGAGCTGATCTCCCATGAGGGCATTATCCATGTATTTAAGCATGCAATGTTCCAAAACTATCATCAGGCAGTCGAGGATCAGCTGGAATTTGTAAGACAGTGCTATTGGGATGATTTCAGCAGACGTCTGAATGCCGCCGGATTTGCGCTGGAGAGCAGGAATATCGCCGTCTCTGCGGCGTTGCTGTCGATCAATGTCAACTGCGGACCTCAGGCGGAGCTTTTTGTTTCTCAGCTGAAGCCGTCTCTGTCAGACACGGAGCTCCTTGAAGGAATCTACAGATTGCGGAATACACAGCTTGCGGAACAGAGAGTGGGCTCTGTGCGAAAGGGTACAACAGCGAGGTACCTGTATGCAGAGCCGAGGATGGCGATGGCGCTCTATTCGGCAGAGATCAATGTCGGTTCAGAGTGCGTCTACGGGGGCGGAGTCGAATGGCATGGAAGCCCCTTCTGAACTTGCAAAATGACGGAGCCGGATTTACGGTACGGAGGAGCCATCCCTTGCATAAGGGACGGCTCCTCTGCAACTTTAGCCAGGAAGTGTCGGGAAAGCAGTATCTTACTCTTGCAAAACTGCAGCGCATACCCTAAAGTGATACGGGTAATGACAATCGGGATCTGGCTCGGCTGCTGCCGGAGGGGACAATGTTTGAGATAAAGAATTACAGGAGAGCGACCAGCCTTGAGGAGGCCTGGACGCTGAATCAGAAAAAGGCGAACCGTGTGATTGGCGGGATGATGTGGCTGAAAATGGGAAGAGGGAGCGTAGATACCGCGATTGATCTCTCCGATCTCGGCCTCGACAGAATTGAGGAGTATGAGAAGGAATTCCACATTGGCTGCATGGTAACGCTGCGGCAGCTGGAGCTCTCTGCGGAGCTGAATGCTTGCTTTGATAATATGCTGCGCGACGCACTGTGTCAGATCGTCGGTGTGCAGTTCCGGAATCTGGCGACGGTCGGCGGCAGCGTCTGGGGGCGCTACGGCTTTTCTGATGTGCTCACTGTGTTTACGGCGCTCGGCGCGGAGCTCGTGCTGTACCGGGGCGGACGCATGACGCTCTGCGATTTCCTTGAGAGAAAGGCGGAGCGGGATATACTGGAGAAGATTATACTGCCAAAGAGAGCGGGGCACTTTGCATATCTCAGCGTCCGGAATACGAAGACAGATTTTCCGGTGCTGAACGTCGCTGCGGTACTTAAGGATGCAAAGGAGAGCGCGGGTAATGATGGAAGAGCCGCGGGACTGTCTCTGCGACTTGCAGTTGGCGCGCGGCCGCAGCGCGCAGTGCTTCTCACGGCGGGAGAAGGACAGTTCACAGCGAGCGCTCTCAAACAGCTGTCGGAGGATCGTAAGGCGGCAGAGCGCTTCATAACGGAGGCGGAGGCATTTTCCCTCTATGTCTCTGAACAGATCGCAACAGGCAGTAATCTGAGGGGAAGCGCAGCATACAGGAAGCGGCTTGTCAGGGTGCTCACCGGGCGGGTGCTGCGGAAGGCGGCCGGTCTTCCCCTGAGGCAGGGAGGCACAGAATGATCGTATCTATATATTTAAACGGAAAGCCGGTCTCCCGGGACGTGCGTCCCGATACTCTGCTGATCGACTATGTGCGGGCAGAGGGGGCGCTCAGCGTGAAGCGTGGCTGTGAGACCTCGAACTGCGGCTTATGTACGGTGTTTCTCGACGGACGCCCGGTGCTCTCCTGTTCTGTGCTCGCGGCGCGGGCAGAGGGGAGAGCCGTCACGACACTCGAGGGACTGAAGGAGGAGGCCGCAGAGTTTGGCGCCTTCATCGCAGATCAGGGAGCGGAGCAGTGTGGCTTTTGTAATCCGGGCTTTATTATGAATGCACTGGCTCTGTTCCGCGAGAATCCATATCCGTCGGAGAGAGAAATTCGCGAGTATCTCGCGGGCAATCTCTGCCGCTGTTCGGGCTATGAGGGGCAGCTCCGTGGAATCCTCGCTTTTCTTCAGTGGAAGCAGAACGGAGGGCGAAATGAGTGAGAGAGGAGAGAGGACGGGGATGAAGAAGCTCTGTGAGACGAGGCGCTACACGGATGCACAGGGCAGAGAGCTTCAGTCTGTCAGCCGCCCCATACGGAAAAAGGATGCGATGCAGCTGGTCACCGGACAGCCGGTGTACACGGAAGATATCGCACCGGCAAATTGCCTTGTGGTGAAGCTCCTGCGCTCGCCGCACGCCAATGCGATAGTCCGTGAGATCCATACGGAGCTCGCGCGGAAGGTTCCGGGGATAGAGGCGATCTATACCTGGGAGGATGTTCCCCAGGATATGCCGCGCTTCACGCTCGCGGGACAGACCTATCCGGAGCTCAGTCCCTGCGATCGCGTGATTATAGACCGTCACGTTCGCTTTTCGGGAGATACCGTGGCGATCGTGGCGGGAACGGATGAGCGCTGTGTGAACCGGGCGCTGCGGCTCATCAAGGTGCAGTATGATATACTTCCGGCGGTCTTTGATCCGCATGAAGCGAAGGACAGTCCCGTGCTGGTGCACCCGGAGGAGACCTGGGTCGCCCAGATCCCCTGCGGAGCGGATAACCAGCGCAATCTCTGCGCGAGCGAGAGCAGCGGCGAGGGAGATGTGGAGCAGGTACTGAGGGACTGCGATATTGTGATTGACCGGACCTTCCACACAAAGGCCTGTCAGCAGGCGATGATGGAGACCTTCCGGACCTTCTGTACACTTGATCCGATGGGGCGCCTGAACGTAGTAAGCTCGACACAGATCATATTTCACTGTCGCCGCATTGTGGCGAATGCACTCGGGATTCCGAAGTCCATGGTGCGCGTCACAAAGCCGCGAATCGGCGGTGGCTTTGGGGCAAAGCAGTCTGCTATTTCTGAGATCTATCCGGCCTTTGTCACCTGGAAGACAGGGAAGCCGAGCATGATTATATTCAGCCGGGAGGAGTCACAGATTGCGTCGAGTCCCCGCCACGAGATGGAAGTACACTGTCGTCTCGGTGCGGACAGGACAGGGAAAATACGGGCGATCGATCTGTACACGCTGTCCAATACAGGTGCCTATGGAGAGCACGGCCCGACAACTGTGGGACTCTCCGGGCATAAGTCTATTCCGCTCTATGCGAAGCTTGACGCCTATCGCTTTGCATTCGATGTGGTATACACGAATGTAATGTCGGCGGGAGCTTATCGCGGCTACGGTGCACCGCAGGGACAGTTTGCCGTGGAGTCCTGTGTCAATGAGCTGGCAGAGCGCCTTGATATGGATCCGATTCGTCTCAGGGAGATGAATATTGTCCATGAGGGGGATCGCATGCCCGCCTACGATAAGGAAATGGTGCTGACAAGCTGTGCGCTGGATCGCTGCCTGAGCCGGGTGCGGGAAATGATTGGCTGGGAGCAGAAATACCCCATGCGCAGAATGCCGGACGGAACGATACGCGCCGTCGGAGTGGGGATATCCATGCAGGGCTCCGGAATCGCAGGCGTGGATGTCGGCAGCGCAACCCTGAAGCTGAACGAGTCGGGCTTTTATGTCCTGCGCATCGGCGCGGCAGATATGGGAACCGGCTGCGATACCACCATGGCACAGATCGCAGCGGAGGTCCTGGACTGTACCCCGGATCAGATCGTGACGGCGGCAGTGGATACGGACAGCTCGCCCTATGATTCGGGCTCTTATGCATCCAGCACCGCTTATGTCACGGGAAAGGCAGTGGAGCGCTGTGCACTGCAGCTCAGGGAGAAAATACTCGAATTTGCCGCGATGAAACTGCATCTTTTGAAGGAGGAGCTGAGCTTTGACGGGAAGCGGGTATATCTGGATCCCGAGAAGGCGAAGCCGCGCGATGAAACGCCGGAGCGGACAGAACTCTCGCTTTTTGAACTCGCCGCCGAGAGTATGCTCTTTAATAATCAAAGTCTTGAGGTGACGGTTTCCAACAGCTCTGCAATTTCGCCGCCGCCTTTTATGGCCGGTGCGGCGGAGGTCTCTGTGGATCCGGAAACCGGGGAGGTGAAGCTCCTTGAGTTTGACGCCTGCGTGGACTGCGGGACGCCGCTGAACCAGAACCTCGCAAGAGTACAGGCGGAGGGCGGACTGCTGCAGGGCATAGGAATGGCGCTGATGGAAAATGTGAGCTATGACCGAAACGGGCGCATGCGTGAAAATTCCCTGATGGAGTACAAGATTCCGACGAGAGTGGACTTTGGTCACATCAATGTGGCCTTTGAATCGAGCTATGAGGAGACTGGCCCCTTCGGCGCAAAGTCGATCGGCGAGGTGGTGCTGAACACGCCGCTTTCGGCGATTGCGCATGCGGTACATAACGCGGTGGGTGGACGTTTCACAGAGCTGCCCATCACGCCGGAGGCAGTCGCTTGGGCGGCAGAGAAGAGCGGAGTATAACTTCTCTTTTCTATGTGAGCCGCTTACGTGCAGGGCGCAGTGCGAATCGCGACAGCGATCATATTGCGATGTTGAGACTGTTTCTATGCGGCGTGTTGTCAGCTGCTGCAAGTTATGGTGCTCACTCTGTGCCTCCGTTCCTCAGCTGATTCAGAGTCTCTGCCATCGGACGGTTTTTTGGTGCTTCGGAGCGGGTCATATACTGTGTCTCTCCCTGCTCCTGGAGCCGGAGTATGTCCTCCCGGAGTTCTGCGGCAGAGAGCAGCTCGCTGCCTGCACTGCGCACAATAATCTGCTCCATGCCGTCGGAGGTCGCGACGATCACACGGTCTTTTCTGGCGTGAGCCTGCGCAAATTTTTCAATATAGTTGTCGGCGGTCTGCGCGGTTTTTGTGTAGACAAGATGCAGGTTCAGCCAGTCGATGCTTTCCTCCGGATGTCCCTGAACGCGATAGGCGTCAAAAACGACGATGAGCTCTGTCCCGCGATAGCCCTGATAGTCCGAGAGTATATCCAGCAGTGCAAGACGCGCGCTGTCTATGTTCTGTCTGGCCAGTGCGGCGAGCTCCTCCCAGGCAAAGATGATGTTGTAGCCGTCGACTAGGAGATATTCCTGCCGCGCTATAGCTGCTTTCTGGCGGTCAGGCTGCGTTGCGGCTCCCTTGGCCGGACTGTCTGCTGCCGCTGTGGAGGGAGCCGTCCCTTTATAGTCTGAATGGCTGCGCTCTGCGTAGCGGCGGCGCTTCCCGTAAGGGAGGCGCTTATTTTTGTTCCGGCGATTCGCGAAGAAGGTACGGTCTATGATGGCATCGATTTCCTCAATGGAGAGAAAGCGATCCTCGCGATGCTCCTGTGTTTGGGGATACTTTGGCGCGCCGGGAGCATCATCCCCGGAGGACTGATCCGGCGCTGTCTTGAGTATGGAGGGGAGATGCATGTAGTTTCGCACCTGATCCCAGGGAATAATGCTGCTGACGCCGTGCGAGCAGAAGACGGAGTCCGCGGGATTCTGACTGTCCTGCATCGGGCTGTAGCCCTTTGCAGCGATGACCTCCTCTGCATTGTGGCAGGGAAAGTAGCCGAGAAAGCGCAGCTCCAGCTGCCCCTGTCCGCGGGTATAGCCGCGGAGCGTGTCTGCGTAGTTCAGGCACTCCGCCACGGGAAGACGTCCCGTGATGACTGTGTTGTCCATGGAGGAATCCTGGGCAGTGGCATTCTCCCCCTCTCCGATCGAGAATTCTGCCTGCATGCGGTCAAGATCAGAGAGAGCTCTTCCGACAGCCTGCTGCGGAACGCGAAGCGTAAAGCTGTACCACGGCTCAAGAAGAACATTGTCCGCGTGCATCAGTCCGTTTCGCACGGCGCGGTAGGTGGCCTGACGGAAATCACCACCCTCCGTGTGTTTTTCGTGTGCTCTTCCGGCGGCAAGCGTGATCTTCATGTCTGTGATTGCTGAGCCGGTCAGCACGCCGGGATGCGCCTTCTCTTCAAGATGTGTGAGTATGAGCTGCTGCCAGTTTCGTGCGAGCTGATCCGTGCGGACGGCGCTGTGGAAGCTGAGTCCGCTGCCGGGCTCTCCCGGTTCCATGAGGAGATGCACCTCCGCGTAGTGGCGGAGCGGCTCAAAGTGTCCCACGCCCTCGACAGGAGCTGCAATCGTCTCGCGATAGGCGATTGCAGCCTCGTCAAAGTCAATGGAAATACCATAGCGCCGCGCGACGAGAGTCTTCAGAATCTCCGTCTGCACCTCTCCCATGAGCTGAAGGCGTATCTCCCGGCTGTGCTCATCCCAGAGCAGATGGAGTGCAGGTTCCTCCTCCTCGAGCGAGCGGAATTTTGGCAGCATTTCCGTGCTGTCGCAGCCTTCCGGCAGGACGATGCGGTAGCTCAGAACGGGAGAGAGGAGAGGGAGAGTGGCGGCGTGCTCGAAGCCGAGGCCATCCCCCGCGCGGAAGCTGTTCAGCCCTGTTACGGCGAGTACAGTGCCGGCGGGAGCCTCTCTGAGTAAAGTGAAGCGGTTTCCGGAATAGAGGCGCAGCTGATCGGCCTTGTCCTCCGTGCCGGGGATTTTTGCCTTCACCGGGAGTGTTCCGCCCGTGACTTTCAGCCAGCAGAGGCGCGCGCCCTGCTCGTCATGAGATATCTTGAACACCCGCGCGCCGAAGTTGGCCGGATGGTCGGGCTCTGTGAGAAAACGGCTCAGTCCATCTAAAAAAGCTTCGATACCGATGAGTTTCAGTGCAGAGCCGAACCAGCAGGGGAAGAGCTGCCTGCGCTGAATCAGCAGGCGGATCTCAGCCTCCGATACAGCTGTGCCCTGCTCCAGATAGCGCTCCATGAGCGCTTCATCAAGGAGTGCCAGCTCCTCCTGCATCTCGCTGCTGTCAAGAGGGGCGCCAAAATCCAGAAAACCTGCCTTCAGCGTATTCTTCAGCTGTTCCAGCACCCGTGTGCGATTCGTGCCGGGCTGATCCATCTTGTTGATGAAGAGAATTACGGGGATGCGGTAGCTCTTTAAGAGACGCCAGAGGGTCAGAGTGTGGTTCTGCACGCCGTCCGGAGCGCTGATAACCAGTATGGCTGCATCCAGCACCTGAAGTGTGCGCTCGGTCTCGGCAGAAAAGTCAACGTGACCCGGCGTGTCGAGCAGTGTGAAGAGGCAGTTCCCATGTCGGAATACAGCCTGCTTGGAAAAGATGGTGATGCCGCGACGGCGCTCCTGCTCGTCGTTGTCCAGAAAGGCGTCTCCGTGATCGACGCGTCCCGCTTTTCGTAGCGCTCCCGCTGTGTAGAGCAGCGCCTCAGACAGGGTTGTTTTTCCTGCGTCAACGTGTGCGAGGATTCCAATGGTAAGGCGTTTTTCTGTGGGCTGTGCTGAATTCATGGCTGACTCCGATTTTATGTTTTTTGCCGCGGATAAGAGACTCAAACTATATCAGCATGCGAGAAATGCTCAACGATTCATCTCAGAATTGCTGCCATTTCCCTGGTGCTGTCGAATGATGGAAGATATTTCATCAAAGCTGGTGCTGATCAGATCGCCGGGTACGGTGTCCTTGAAGCTTGAGATCGCGTTACCGAATTGCATGGCTCTCTCTGCGCTTTTATATTTTATCAGACCAAAGAGCGCTCCTGCAACAAAAGCATCTCCTGAACCGATGCGATCAATGACATCAATATTGCGATAGGGGGACTCTGTGTGGAATTGAGCCTCTGCAGCGTCGTAAACGACAGAGCTGAAGTCATGAACGCGAGGACTGTAGACAGTGCGCTGCGTGCTGGCAATGATGCGGATATCAAATTCTTCCGCAAAGGATTTCATGATGTCTTTCAGCTCACCGGTTTTTTGGAACATGCGGCGGCTGGTCTCCTCGGAGATAAAGAGAACGTCGACCAGAGGCAGAATCTCGCGTATGGTTTCCCGGGCTTCTTCTTCAGACCAGAGATTTGCGCGGTAATTCACATCGAAGGAGATGAAGGTGCCATGTGCATGAAAGCGCCGCACAGCATCAAGTGTGATGCGCCGCAGTGCAGGAGAGAGAGCCAGGGTAATGCCTGTGGTATGAAACATTCGTGCTGCGGTCCATATGTCCTCCGGAAGCTCTTCGACAGAGAGGCGATTGATAGAGCTGTTTTGTCTGTCATAGATGACAGAAGGCTTTCGGGGGTAGGCGCCTCCCTCGTAATAGTAGAGGCCGAGCCGGGCTTCCGGGCTGTGGTCATAGATCAGGTAGTCATCGGAGACGCCCATGAAGCGGATTCGGTTTTTTAAATAGGAGCCGAGTGCTGTGTCGGGCAGCTTGGTCAGAATTGCGCTGCGAAGCCCGAGCTGTGATACGCCGGCTGCCACGTTCAGTTCTGCCCCACCGGCGTGCTTTTCAAAAATTTCGCTGTCTGAGAGACGTGTGTGCCGCGGAGGAGAGAGGCGCAGCATGATTTCGCCCATGGTAAGCAGATCAAAAGCTCTTTTTTCGGAGTCGTGTCTCATATAGCTTCCTTTCATCTCCGCAAATGTGCGGGAGCGTTGGTATGCAGAAGGCAGGTCTTTCGACCTGCCTTCTGTGGAGGAATGGTAACCGCAGCGGAGAGAGCTCCGATGCGGGTGAAAGTGAGCCCAGAAAATTAATTTCTGGTCAGATGGAAGGCAAAGCCGCCGATTTCATCCTGAAGATAGAGGAAGGTGGTACGACCCTTGGCATCTGTTTTTCTGCTGGATTCATCGAAGCTGACACCCTGAAGTCCGAGGTGATACTCCGCGCGATCCACATTGCTGCAGGCGATCGCCACATGACCGTTCGTTCCGCGTCCCTTGAACTTCATGACTTCGAGTGCGGTATCGGTAAAGATGGAGACATCTGTATCATTGCAGGCAAAGCCGAAGGCTGCGCAGAGGAGCTTTGCAGTGCGCTCTGCCTCTTCGGCGTTCTCACAGTTGATGCCGAGATGCTTGATTTTTAAGTCGAGCATGGTCTTTACTGCGTCCTGGCAGATTGCGGTGATCTTGTCCCACTGTTCATTTTCGATCATATCCTTCTTGACCATCCAGGTGCCGCCGCAGGCAAAGATCTGGTCAAAGCTCAGGTAGTTCAGCATGTTCTTGGTGTTGACACCGCCTGTGGGCATCCACATGAGATTTCTGTAGGGGCCGGCCAGGGCTTTCAGCTTCTCCACGCCGCCATTCTGCTCTGCGGGGAAGAATTTCACCGCGTCCAGACCGAGTGCCATTGCCTGTTCCATCTCACCGGCGGTTGCGGTACCCGGACACATGGCGACGCCCTTGGAGAGGACATATTTTGTGATTTCCGGATTAAATCCCGGGCTCACGATAAAACGTGCACCGGCAGCAATTGCGCGATCTGCCTGCTCTCTGGTGAGCACAGTGCCTGCGCCGACCAGCATTTCCGGAACCTCGGCGACAATTGCCCTGATCGCCTCCTCTGCCGCAGCAGTGCGGAAGGTAATTTCAGCTGTTGGAAGTCCGCCCTTTACCAGTGCCTTGGCGAGCGGAACCGCTTTCTTCGGGTCATCAATTGCGACGACAGGTACGATACCGATCTGATAGAGCTGTTTGATGATGTCATTCATATGGAGTCTCCTTTTCCTAAGTCCTTACTTCATTTGATTGAATTGAGAATAGCAATTGAATTGAAAGCGCTTACCATTATTCTAGCACTGGTATACTAGAAGGCAAGATAGAAAAATAAGAAAATATAGCTGAAAAGCAGAGCCGTTTTTTGTGCTTGTATACCAGTGACTGAAAAAAACAGCAATGTTAGAATGAAAACAACAATAGGAAAGACCAGACGGGAGAGGAAATGACACTTTCAATACCGGAGCGCTATGTACGCGAGACAGGGAGAGACTACGCTCTCAGAACTCTGAGAGAAAATATTATCGGGCTGGAGCTGAAGCCGGGAAGCATGGTCAGTGAAAATGAGCTGGCAGCGCAGCTGGGGCTCAGCAGAACTCCGGTGCGGGAGGCGCTGATTGAGCTTTCCAAGGTGAAGATTGTGGAGATATGGCCACAGAAGGGCAGTGCGATCGCGCGTATCGACTACGAGCTTGTTGAGGAGGCCCGCTTCATGCGGAATGTCCTGGAGTGCGCGGTGGCGGAGCTTTGCTGCGGGCTTGCCAGCCCGGAGGATCTCGCGGCATTGCGGGAAAATGTAGCGCGGCAGCGGAGCTACGAAAATATGGGAGTGACCAGTGAGCGCTTTCTGAGTCTGGATGACAGCTTTCATGCGAAGCTTTTTGAGATTGCCAGAAAGCCGCAGGTTTATACAATGATAGGCAGTCTGTCGATCCATTTCGACCGTGTGCGGAATCTGACACTGGAAGATGTGAATATCAAAAATGTGATTCAGGACCATGAAGATATTGTGGAGGCGGTGGCCGCGGGAGATGCCGGCAGAGCGCGGGAGCTGATGCAGCTTCACCTGAGCCGCTTCCGTGTGGCAGAGCATAAAGTCCGCGAGAGATTCCCGGACTACTTCAGTGCATAAGCTCCTGCGAGGCAGGCGCAGACCCCGTGCTTGCACGGAGGACTGCAAGCCTATCTCGCAGGGCAACAGGGATGAGCAAAAAAGCGCCCGAAGGAATGAGGGC
>NZ_JAUSTO010000013.1:0-55951 GCF_030812885.1 Moryella indoligenes | reverse complement strand
ACAGAACTGGATCAATCAACTCCCCCGAAAGTCCTTTCACTACAGTTCGCCGGAGGAATTATTTCAGACTGTCCTACTTGATCTTGCAATCTAGACCGGAAAATCCCCGCAGAGCACAGATAAAAATCTCTTGCAAATCAGAAAAGTGCGTGCTATACTATCAAAGCTGTTCTAAGGAATAGTATCTTTGGCGATTGAAAAAGCGGTCTGCCGCTTTCAGATAACATGATTGAAATGAGGTGAGTCAAATGAGAGAGGGTATCCATCCTAATTACTATCAGGCAACTGTTACCTGCAACTGCGGCAACACGTTTGTAACCGGCTCCACGAAGAAGGAGATCCACGTAGAGGTATGCTCCAAGTGCCATTCCTTCTACACCGGTCAGCAGAAGGCTGCCAGTGCGCGTGGTCGTATCGAGAAGTTTAATAGGAAGTACGGCGTTAAGGCCGCGCAGTAATAAGAGTAAAGTAAACGGGGCTGAGTATGAGAAGTCGTACTCAGCCCCGTTGTTGTATCTGCGCGATAGCTGAGGCAAACTGAATAGCTGGAGTTAAATAAGTAAAATACTGAAGCTGTCGGCATCGCGGCAAAAAAGAATGGGCAGGGATTTATGGCAGAGAGACAGAAGTATTCCGGTATCGGCGGGCAGGCGATACTGGAGGGAATTATGATGAAAAACCGGGACGATTACGCCTGTGCGGTGCGGAGACCGGATGGCAGCATTGCGGTGGAGCGGCAGCACTATGTCAGCATGACGGAGAAGCATCCCTTCTTCAGACTTCCGCTGGTGCGCGGCGTTTTTGCTTTTGCAGACTCGATGATACTCGGAATGCGCTCCCTGAACTGGTCCGCCTCGATCTACGCCGAGGCAGCCGGAGAAGAGGAGGAGCCATCCCGTCTGGAGCAGTGGCTTGACAGAACCTTCGGGGAGAAGGCGGAGTCTGTGATTATGGGTATCATTATGGGCGGCTCCTTCCTCGCGGCGATCTGTATCTTCATGCTGCTGCCGATGTTTCTGGCGCGACTTTTCAAGCAGCTCACCGGGAGCGAGACACTGGTTGCATTTTTCGAGGGGGTGCTGCGTATCCTGATCTTTGTGTGCTATATTAAGCTGATTTCGCGCATGGAGGATATCCGCCGCACCTTTATGTATCACGGCGCGGAGCACAAGTGCATCAACTGCGTGGAGCACGGGCTTCCGCTCACGGTGGAGAATGTGATGCAGAGCTCCAGGGAGCATAAGCGCTGCGGAACCAGCTTCATTCTGATCGTTATGGTGATCTCCATTCTTTTTTTCATGGTGATACGCACAGATACTCTCTGGATGCGGGCGCTCTCACGCGTGCTGCTGATTCCAGTGATTGCGGGCATATCCTATGAATTTCTGCGCTGGGCGGGGACACATGATTCCTGCGTCGTGAATATCTTCAGCAGACCGGGGATGTGGATGCAGGGGCTCACGACCAGAGAGCCCACGGCGGACATGGCAGAGGTCGCGATCCAGGCGGTGGAGGCGGTCTTTGACTGGAGAGCCTATCTGAAGGAGCATTTTGACTGGTCGGATGATGCGGACTGAGGGCGAAGGGAGCCGTATGCCGGAGAGAGAAGCGTTTCTGAGCTGCCGCTCGCTGCTTCGCGAGGGGGAGCGACAGCTCAAAGAGGCGGGTGTTGAGGAGGCCGGGACAGACGCACGGCTGCTCTTTCTGCACGCGTTTTCTCTGCGCTGGAATGAGCTGCTGCTGCACTATGAGGAAAGCCCGGAGAGACTCTCAGAGGACGGGGAGAACGCGGTACAGCGCTTTTTAGAGGCAATTCAAAGGCGCGCGGCACATGAACCGCTTCAGTATATTACCCATGAGCAGAGCTTCTGCGGACTTGATTTCTATGTGGATCGGCGTGTGCTGATTCCGCGTCAGGACACGGAGCTTCTGGTGGAGACTGTGCTCTCAGAGCAGCGGAAACGGGGGGAGACGCTTCTGGATCTCTGCACCGGAAGCGGCTGTATCGCGCTCGCCCTTGCGCGGCTGGGAAGCTTTTCCTCTGTGA
Source organism: Moryella indoligenes (assembly GCF_030812885.1). Taxonomy (NCBI): domain Bacteria; kingdom Bacillati; phylum Bacillota; class Clostridia; order Lachnospirales; family Lachnospiraceae; genus Moryella; species Moryella indoligenes. Next base: position 53,904 of record NZ_JAUSTO010000013.1, on the reverse strand, counting down.
CCGCGGCGGATATTTCCGGGGATGCACTATCAGTCGCAGCGGAGAATGTGCGGCGGCTCCAGATTGAGGCAGAGCTTCTCTGCTCGGATCTCTTTTCCGCGCTGACAGCGCGGCGCTTCGATGTGATTACTGCAAATCCGCCCTACATCAGGACGGAGGTGGTGGCTTCACTGATGCCGGAGGTGCGGGAACATGAGCCGCTGCTCGCGCTTGATGGGAGCGGAGACGGACTCAGTTTTTACCGGAGACTGGCAGAGGAGAGCCCGGCGCACCTTCTGCCGGGCGGGCGGCTCTGTCTTGAGATCGGCTTTGATCAGGGAGAGGCGGTGCTCTCACTCCTCAGGGCGCAGGGCTTTCAGGAGCTGCGCTGTGTGAGAGATCTCGCGGGGCTGGATCGCGTCGTGACGGGAAGGATGGCCTATGTTTGAACATCTGAATGAGGTGCTTACACACTATGAGGAGCTGATGGCAGGACTCTCGGATCCGGCGGTCAGCTCGGATCAGAAGCGCTTTCGCGCGATGATGAAGGAGCAGGCGGAGCTTCAGCCGCTGGTGGAATGCTATCGTCTGTTTCAGGCGGCAGGACAGGACGAGGCGGATGCACGCACCATGCTGGATACGGAGCGGGATGAGGAGCTCCGTGCGCTGGCAAAGGAGGAGCTCTCTGACGCAAGGCGGAGGCGGGAGGAGCTCTCGGGGAGGCTCAAGCTTCTACTGCTCCCGAAGGATCCGAATGATGAAAAGAATATCGTGCTGGAGATACGTGCGGGTGTCGGTGGTGATGAGGCGGCGCTCTTTGCTGCCTCTCTCTTTCGCATGTATCAGCACTACGCGGATACGCACGGCTGGCGTGTGGAGATAGACAGCCTGAATGAGAACGGCATTGGAGGTTTTAAGGAGGTTATTGCGACGATCTCGGGACGGGGGGCGTACTCTCGCCTCAAGTATGAGTCCGGCGTGCATCGGGTGCAGCGCGTGCCGGAGACAGAATCCGGCGGCCGAATTCATACCTCCACCGCGAGTGTAGCCGTGATGCCGGAGGCGGAGGAGGTCGATGTACAGATCGACATGAACGATATCCGCATTGATGTGATGCGTGCCTCGGGCAACGGCGGACAGTGCGTCAACACAACGGACTCCGCCGTGCGCCTCACCCATATGCCGAGCGGCATTGTGATTTATTCTCAGACGGAAAAGTCGCAGCTTCAGAATAAGGAGAAGGCCTTTCGACTGCTGCGCAGCAAGCTCTATGGCCTGGAGCTTACCAGGCGTCAGTCGGAGGAGGCAGAGGCGCGGCGCAGCCAGATCGGCACGGGCGACCGCTCGGAGAAGATACGTACCTACAACTTCCCGCAGGGGCGCGTCACGGATCACAGAATCAGGCTGACGCTCTATAAGATCGATCAGATCATAAACGGGGAGCTCGACGAGGTACTGGATGCGCTCATCGCGGCGGATCAGGCTGAGAAGCTTTCCCGCATGGAGGAGCACTGAGCGGAAGCTTCTGCTTGCAGCGGGCGCAGACTGTGTTATGATGCGGGAGGAAGGCTGCCAGTCATCATGCGGGGCAGAGCAGAAAGGCGTGCTGTATGATCCGGCGCAGGCGGTTTTCGGGCAGAAGGCGGCAGGGATTGAATGAAAAGGACAGGAGAGCTGCGATATGAACGGACAAACACTGAGTTTAGAGGAGCTTTACGGGGATGATGCCGGCAGGGCGGCGGAGCGCTACCGGCATCTGGAGGAGAAGTTCAGGGAGCACTTCGGTGAGAGAGAGCTTCGCTACTTCTCCGCACCGGGGCGGACTGAGATCATCGGGAATCACACGGATCACAACGGCGGCAGGATACTCGCGGCGAGCATCACGCTGGATACGATCTGTGCGGCGGCAAGGACAGAGGAGCCGGTGATCACGATCGTGAGCGAGGGCTACCGGCCGATCACGCTGGATCTCAGGAAGCTTCCCGAGACACCGAAGGAGTGCGGGAGCATCTCCCTCGTAGCAGGAATCGCGGAGGCGGCACAGCGCTTCGGCTTCCGCACAGGCGGCTTCTCTGCCTACGTCACGACGGAGGTGATCGCGGCGGCAGGTGTCAGTTCCTCCGCCTCCTTTGAGATGCTGATCTGTGCCATCATCAACCACTTCTATAATGACGGTGCAATTGACTGCGCACACTATGCGCGCATGGGACAGTACGCGGAGAATCACTGGTGGAACAAGGCATCCGGACTCATGGATCAGATGGCCTGCGCAGTCGGCGGGACCATATTGCTGGATTTTTCTGACGGGGTGAAGTACGAGCGGGTGGATTTCTCCTTTGACCAGCTGGGCATGGACCTTTTTATCATCAATACGGGCAAGGGGCATGCAGATCTCGGGGCGGAGTATTCCGCGATGCCGAATGAAATGCGTGAGGTGGCGCGTCTGATGGGCGGGGAGAATCTCTGCGAGGCGGATGAGGCGCAGCTGCTGTGCAGGCTCCCGGAGCTGAGAGAGAAGCTTCAGAATGACCGGGCACTGCTTCGCGCCCTGCACTACTACGAGGAGTGCAGCAGAGTGGATCGCGCGGTGGAGGCGCTTCGCGCGGGAGAGGCGGATCGTATGCTGGAGCTCATCACGGAGGGGGGCAATTCCTCCTGGAAGTGGCTGCAGAACGGCTACGTGGCCGCCGCGCCCAGGGAGCAGTCCATACCGCTCATGCTGGCGCTCTCGGAGCTCTATATCCGAAGAGCGGGACAGGGGGCCTGCCGCATTCACGGCGGCGGCTTTGCGGGGGTTATCATGGTGGTGCTGCCCAAGGCGGAGCGGGAGCACTTTATCGAGTATATGACGCCCTATGTCGGAGAGAAAAATATCTATGTGATGGGCATACGCCAGGGCGGTGCGGTAGAAGTGAGGCTGTAAAGCGCTGCCTGACGAAAAAATGCACATAGAATTCTGTGTAAAAGCACATAAAAAAACGAAACAGAGTAGGATTTTCTAGGAATATTATAGAAAATCCTATTTTTTTGTCTCCGCCCATTGTTATAATTTGTGCTGTAAACGGAAATGCAGGGAACTGCATGAAGAAAAGGAGGATGTGTCAATTATGAAAAAGAGAATCAGCATTATGGCAGCAGTTGCTATGGCAATGACGATTCTGGCAGGCTGCGGCGGAAGCGCTGCACCGGCGACTACGGCAGCTCCGGCGGAGACGCAGGCGGGTGAGACCACCGCTCAGGAGACCACCGCGGAGGCGGGCGGCGAGATCGCAAACAAGGATAAGCCCCTCGTTTGGTTCAACCGTCAGCCGTCCAACAGCTCCACCGGTGAGCTCGACAAGGATGCTCTGAACTTCAACGACAAGACCTACTATGTGGGCTTCGATGCAAATCAGGGCGCTGACCTCCAGGGTCAGATGGTTGTTGATTATATCAAGGCACATGCAGAAGAGATCGACCGCAACGGCGACGGCACCATCGGTTACGTCCTCGCAATCGGCGACATCGGCCACAATGACTCCATTGCCCGTACCAGAGGCGCACGTAAGGCTCTCGGTACCGCAGTCGAGAAGGACGGCGCGATTGTCTCCGATCCGGCAGGAACCAATGTAGACGGTTCCGCAACGGTTGTTCAGGACGGCACCCTTGAGGTGGATGGAAAGACCTTTACCGTCCGTGAGCTCGCTTCTCAGGAGATGAAGAACTCCGCAGGCGCGACTTGGGATGCTGCGACTGCCGGAAACGGCATCGGCACCTGGTCCGCTTCCTTCGGTGATCAGATCGATGTGATCGTCTCCAACAACGACGGCATGGGCATGTCCATGTTCAATGCATGGTCCAAGGAGAACAAGGTTCCTACCTTCGGTTATGACGCAAACAGCGACGCAGTTGCTGCAATTGAAGAGGGCTACGGCGGAACCATCAGCCAGCATGCTGACGTTCAGGCTTATCTGACCCTTCGTGTTCTGAGAAATATGCTTGACGGTGTGGATGTCGATATGGGTATCGGCACCGCAGATGATGCCGGAAACGTACTCTCCGACACCGATTACAAGTATGTTGAGGAGGAGCGCTCCTACTATGCTCTGAACCTTGCTGTTACCTCTGAGAACTACAAGGACTTCATGGATGCAACTCAGGTGTACGCACCGGTTTCCATGCAGCTCGATGCGGCAGCTCATCCGGAGAAGAGCGTGTGGCTGAATATCTACAATGCTGCAGATAACTTCCTCAGCGCAACCTATCAGCCGCTGCTTGAGAACTACGATGATCTTCTGAACCTGAAGGTTGAGTACATCGGCGGCGACGGACAGACCGAGTCCAATATCACCAACCGTCTTGGCAATCCGAGCCAGTATGATGCATTCGCAATCAACATGGTGAAGACGGACAATGCGGCATCCTACACTGCAATTCTGAATCAGTAATGAATCAGCTGTGACCGAGAGGTTATCAGGAGGGGATCCTCCTTCCTGATAACCTCTTTTTAAAACAAGGGATCAATCAAACGGGAGTAAGAACAATGTCAGACAGGAAAGACGATATCATCTTATCAATTCGCGGTATGTCCAAGTCTTTCGGGCGCAACAGAGTTCTTGATCATATCAATCTGGATTTGAAGCGCGGCTCGGTTATGGGTCTCATGGGGGAGAACGGCGCAGGCAAGTCCACGATGATGAAGTGCCTTTTCGGCACGTATCAGAAGGATGAGGGCGATATCGTTCTGGACGGCAGGGAGATCAGCTTCTCCGGGCCGAAGGATGCACTGGAAAACGGAATCGCCATGGTTCACCAGGAGCTGAACCAGTGTCTGGAAAGAAGCGTTGTAGATAATCTGTTCCTCGGACGCTATCCGCTGACCTCGGCGGGTGTGGTGGATGAGGGACGCATGAAGAAAGAGGCGGCAGAGCTCTTCAGAAAGCTCGGCATGACTGTAAACCTCACTCAGCCGATGCGGAATATGTCTGTGTCCCAGCGGCAGATGTGCGAGATCGCAAAGGCTATTTCCTATAACTCAAAGATAATTGTACTGGATGAGCCGACCTCATCTCTCACGGAGCCGGAGGTCAAAAAGCTCTTCAACATGATGCGGAAACTGAGAGATCGGGGCATTTCCCTGATCTATATCTCTCATAAAATGGACGAAATCTTCGAGATCTGCGACCAGGTATCCGTGCTGCGGGATGGTAAACTGGTCACGACGAAGGACGTTCAGGACACAAATCTGAATGAACTGATTGCGGCGATGGTGGGCCGCTCTCTGGACAATCGTTTTCCGCCTGTGGATAATGTTCCGGGCGAAACAGTACTTTCGATTCAGCATCTCTCCACGAAGTTTGAGCCGCATCTTCAGGATGTCAGCTTCGACGTAAAGAAGGGCGAGATCTTCGGACTCTACGGACTGGTCGGTGCGGGAAGAACAGAGCTTTTGGAGACCATCTTCGGCGTGCGCACCAGGGCGGCGGGGCGCGTCTACTACAATGGAAAGCTGATGAATTTCAACAGCGCGAAGGAGGCCATGAATCATGGCTTTGCGATGATCACTGAGGAGAGAAAGGCCAACGGACTTTTCCTCAAGGGCGATCTCACCTTCAACACGACGATCGCAAACCTAAAGCACTACAGATCCGGGATCGCGCTTTCAGACGCAAAGATGGTGAAGGCGACTGTGAACCAGATCGGCATCATGCACACGAAGTGCATGGGGCCGGAGGATCTCATCAGCAGTCTCTCGGGCGGCAACCAGCAGAAGGTGATTTTTGGAAAGTGGCTGGAGCGGGATCCGAAGATCTTTATGATGGACGAGCCGACGCGCGGCATCGATGTCGGAGCGAAGTATGAAATTTATGATCTGATTATCAAAATGGCGAAGCAGGGCAAGACGATTATCGTCGTCTCTTCCGAGATGCCGGAGATTCTGGGTATCACCAACCGCATCGGCGTTATGTCGAACGGCTATCTCTCCGGAATTGTAAATACAAAGGAAACCAATCAGGAAGAGCTGTTAAGGCTCAGCGCCAAGTATCTGTAATAGAGGGGGAAGCTTATGAGTCAGACAAATAATCAGGCCGGAATCCTCACTGCCGAGCAGGAGGAGAAGCTGCTTCAGCCGATCACAGACTATGTCGGTGAGATTCAGGAGAAAATTGACGCGCTGCGTAAGGACGGCAGTGATCAGGTGCAGTATCTGACCAACCATATGCAGCTGATCCGTGAGGACAGAAATCACAGCCGCGAGGAGAAGGAGGCTCTCATCGCAGAGGACAAAGAGCTTCTGGAGAAGGCAAAGGCCGTTGAGGCGAGCCATAAGGAGGAGATTTCCGGACTCGTCGCAAAGGCGGAGAGCTACCTGAAGGAGCACTACGACAGGGAGTATTTCAAGCCGGTGGCTGCGAGCTGTGCAGCGGAGAAAGAGAAGGCGGTACAGGAGTACAGCGCACGGCTCTCTGAGCTCAGAGCCGCACATGAGAAGGAGCTCGCGCGGCTGAAGCAGGAGAATGCGCCCGAGCTCTCCCAGGAGCTGAAGGATGAGAATTATGTCTACAAGAACAAGGTTTTCGATGCAAAGCTGAATCATGAGAAGACCCTGCAGTTCATCAAGGACAGAAAACACGAGGCCTTTGTGCAGCAGTATCACCTGATCGACCTGCTCCGGAATTCCAGATTTACCCTTGCACAGGATCGGGCACAGAAGCTTGAGAACTACCGGTACACCTTCAACAGAAAGCAGTTCCTGTTAAAGAATGGTCTGTATATCGTGATCGTGCTGATCTTTATTGCACTGAGCATCGTGACACCAATCATAAAGAACACACAGCTCTTCACCTTTAATAATGTGCTGAATATTCTTCAGCAGGCGTCTCCGCGCATGTTCCTTGCGCTGGGGGTGGCGGGACTCATCCTTCTGACCGGAACCGATCTCTCCATCGGCCGTATGGTCGGTATGGGCATGGTGACCGCGACCATCATCATGCACAAGGGTGCAAACACCGGTGCGGTATTTGGACATATCTTTGACTTCACGGGTATGCCGCTGGCGGGAAGGGTGCTCTTTGCTCTGCTCTGCTGCATTGTGTTCTGCGTCTGCTTCACCTCGATTGCAGGCTTTTTTACAGCGAAGTTCAAGATGCATCCCTTCATCTCCACGATGTCCAACATGCTGATGATCTTCGGCCTCGTGACCTATGCGACCAAGGGTGTGTCCTTCGGTGCGATCGAATCGGATATTCCAGGAATGATAGTTCCGAAGATCAATGGCTTCCCGACCATTATACTTTGGGCTATCGCAGCGATCTGCGTGGTGTGGTTCATCTGGAACAAGACCCGCTTTGGAAAGAATCTCTACGCGGTCGGCGGCAATCCGGAGGCGGCTGCGGTGTCCGGCATCTCCGTATTTGCGGTGACTATGGGCGCCTTTATGATGGCAGGCGTGCTGTATGGTTTCGGAGCATGGCTTGAGTGTGCGCGTATGGTCGGTTCCGGCTCTGCTGCTTACGGACAGGGATGGGATATGGATGCGATTGCGGCCTGCGTGGTCGGCGGCGTCTCCTTTACCGGTGGTATCGGTAAGATTTCCGGCGTTGTGGTCGGTGTGCTCATCTTCACAGCGCTGACCTACTCCCTCACGATACTCGGTATCGACACAAACCTGCAGTTCGTATTCGAGGGAATCATCATTCTGACGGCTGTCACCCTGGACTGCCTGAAGTACGTGCAGAAGAAGTGACGGCAGAATTTACTATCTTTAAAGGGACTGGTAAAATAAGTCTCTCAATGAGAAGTGCCAGATTCAGTAATGGCTGAATCTGGCATTTCTTTTATCAGTCCCGTAAAATCATAGGCAATAGTTGAAAGTAATATATAAATGGAATATAATTTACATGCAAAAACCTGTGAAAAAGCGACAATAAAATGTAAAATGGAGGATGGTTTCTTCTTTACTCCAGCAGAGTAATTGCGGTATTCTTTCCTTCCTCCATGATGCTGCATTCTCCCCCGTCACTTATGCGTATTTTATAACCGTAGAATATATCGCCAATGCCGTTGCTGCACTTATAGCGCACTAAGAATACAGGATTCTGACCGGTCACAAATCCATAAGCTGTTTCGACAGGTCTGTAATCAGAATCAAAGGGCTCAAGATAGTGATTCAGGCACTGATCCGCATATGCTTTTGCGATAACACTCTGATCGCAGAGCGCCTGAAATGCAGTACTCTCAGAGGTCTCTGTTTGAGTGTTGCCTGTGAAATGGGTACACCCACCGAGTGTAATCGCTGTGGCGCTGAAAATAAGGGCAATGAGGATACTGATTCTTTGCAGTGTTTTCAAGAATGCTCTCCTTTGTTTCTGCCTTTTCGCATATTTTTCTGCTATGCGACGGTCTGTCTCAGTTTCCGCTGAGCCGACGCACATAGTCATACTGTGCCTCCGGCAGTCCGCCGCCTTTCACATAGACACCGTAGGTCGGGTCGTCTACGATCCAGCTGAGCGTGAGAGTTTGACCGTCATAGCCCTGGATTCCGGAAAAATGAAGCTCCACGCCCTGCCCGCCACAGGCGAACACCGCAGACTCCTCGCCGTACCAGCTCTCCCTGCCGTCTATGAGCACCGCGACGTAGACTCTTCCGTCACCTGAGTACTGCCCCACCTCCAGCTCTATCGTCTCAAAACCATACACCTGGTTTACGACACTGTATTTTTGGGAGAGATCGATGTAGCAGCCGTTGCTGTCCACATAATAGCCGTCCGGTGTGGTGGTGTTCTGAGCAATGTAGCCGCTGTCGTAGAAGTAAAACCAGTTGCCGTGAATTTCTCTCCAGCCGTTCCGCGGATAGCTTCCGTCATCCTCCAGATACCACCAGCCGATCTGATCCAGCTCCCATCCCCCCGCATAGGCGGAGATGGAGGTGAAGCAGCTGAACAGCAGCGAGAAAAGCAATACTCTTGTCCATGTTCCTATTCCTGTCTTTTTCATTTGCATTTTCTCCTTTCGTCTGACTTTCGTGCTGAGGTCCGCCTGCGGACTCTGGATAAAAAGTGAGAATTTTTTTTCATTATAGCATAGGTACTGACGAAAAACAGCAATCGGAAAGTACGCTTTTATGAGCCGGTGCAAAGTATGCCTTGCGAGTCCTGGCTTATGCTATAATAGGAGCGATTACAGTGCCAAGGATACTGAACCCATACATATAAGGAGGGCCGTATGCGTTATTCCTGTCTCATGGTGGATGATGAGGAGGATGTCAGCAGCGCGATCATCAATAAGCTGGACTGGAACGGGCTGGGCTATGAGCATCCCCGCTACGCCCGCAACGGTCTGGAGGCGCTGGACATGGCGGAGGAGGAGATCCCCGACGTGGTTATGACTGATATCAAGATGCCGTATATGGACGGACTGGAGCTGAGCCGCCGCATGAAGGAGCTCTATCCGAATGTCCGCATCATCATCTTCTCCGGCTTTGATGAATTTGAGTACGCGCGCACAGCAATACGTCTGGAGGCGGAGGAGTATATTCTGAAGCCGATCAATGCGGGCGAGCTCTCGAAGGTTTTTCTCCGCATCCGGGAGCAGCTGGACCGGGAGCATGATGAGGAGCAGAGCCTCAAGATGCTTCAGGAGTATTACAATAAGAGTCTGCCGACCCTTCAGGAGAACTTCTACGTCTCTCTGATCGAGGGAAAGTTTTCTGAGACGGAGCTGAGACAGCAGATGGAGGACTATCGCATCAGTCTTGACGGGCCGAACTATGCGGTTGCCGTGTTTCATATCAGCAGCTCAGCGCTTCCCGAGGGCATGAGTCCTGTTCTGCTGGCGGTATCAGTCCGAAAGCTCGTGCAGGAGCGCATGGAGGAGAACTGGAACGGGCGTTTTTTCTCCTATCTCGGAAATACGGTCATGATTGTTCAGCTCGGGGAGGAGGCGGAGATTATTCCCTTTACGGATGCCTGTGACCGCTTCTGCCGTCTCGCCAAGAGCATGCTGCGCGCCACGGTGAGTGCCGGAGTGGGGCAGTGCTGCAACCGGCTCTCCGAGCTGCCGGCTTCCTATACCGGCGCGCGGAGCGCTGTCTCCTACCGCATGATTTACGGGACGGACCGGGCCATCAACATCGCGGAGATCGCGCCGCAGGAGAAGAACAGCACGGAGCGCGGGAGCGATGATGCGATGAGGAATATTTTCCGCATGATCCGCATGGATCACGCGGAGGAGCTCCCCGGGGCCATTGCGGAGCATATTGCGGGCAGTGCGAGTGCCGCGGGCTCACCGCAGGAGTACCGCTTCTTTATTATGGGGGTGGTGGGAGAGCTGTACCGCTTTGCCCGGGACAATGAGCTTCCGCCGGAGGAGATCTTCGGGGATAATGACGAGATGTACCGCACCATTCAGCAGCTGGAGGCGAAGGAGTTTGAGGAGTGGATGAGCGTGGTCTGCCGGAAGATGCGGCTGATGATACGGGACAAGCGCGCCAGCACGACGCGTTCCTTTGCGGAACGTGCCATCGACTACGTGCAGGATCACTACGCGGACAATGCGCTTACCGTCGATGCGGTGTGCGGCCATCTGGGTGTCAGTGCGGCGTATTTTTCAACCATCTTCAAGCGGGAGACCGGGAAGACCTTTATCAACTATCTGACAGATTTTCGCATGGAGAAGGCGGTGAAGCTTCTGCTCGGGAAGGATGAGAAGACCTATATCATAGCGCAGCAGGTCGGCTACAGCGACCCGAACTACTTCAGCTATGTATTCAAAAAGCAGTTTGGAGTATCACCCTCCAGATACAAGTCGTCGAAGGGCAAGAGCAGATGATGGACAGAAAAGAGAAGAGGCGCTTTTTTGCTGCCCTGCCGTGGAGCATACGCTTTACGATACTGGTATCCTTCTCCATCGTATCGGCAGTCTGTACGACTGTGCTGGGGGTGGGACTGTACCGTCTCTTTGTGCAGCGCTCTGAGGAGATTCTCATCGAGAGCACGGAGCAGGTGCTGAATCAGACCTCTGCAAATCTCGAGGACTATCTCCGCAATATGCGCCGCATTGCGGACGCCATGTACTATGCGGTGATCAAGGATAAGGATATCGGGACGGAGAGCATTGACGATGAGATGGATCTGCTCTATGAGGCAAACCGGGACGGGCTCATCAGTTTTGCGCTCTACAGAAAGGACGGGACGCTGCTCTCGGCCTCTCCGATTGCTGTGCAGAAGAAGGCGATTGATGTCCGCGCACAGGAGTGGTTCGGGAGCGCCACAGGGGAGATGGAGAACCTGCACTTCTCCGTGCCGCATGTGCAGAATCTCTTTGACGATCCGAGCTATCGCTACTACTGGGTGATCTCCTTAAGCCGCCTTGTGGATCTGACAGATCACGGGCATCCCTCAGAGGGCATTCTCTTGGTTGATATGAACTACAGCACCATAGAGCAGATGCTGAGCGAGGTCAATGCGGACAGCGGCAACCGTTATGTCTACCTCTGTGACAGCAATGGAGAGCTGATCTATCACCCACGGCAGATGCAGATCGCCTCCGGCTTTGTCAGGGAGAACAATGCTGAGGCCGTGCGCTATGAGGACGGTGTGCACAGCGAATATTTTCAGGGGGAGCGGCGGGAGATCATCGTGGACACGGTGAGCTACACCGGCTGGAAGCTGATCAGTGTGATGCCGGAGAGTGAGTTTGCGCTGGATTTCACGAATACAAGGCTCATTGCGATACTCATGGTGACAATTGTGCTTCTTGCGGTGCTGCTGGTGAACCGCCTTGTGGCGGCGCGTATCTCGAAGCCGCTGATGCGGCTGAATGAGTCCATACGGAAGCTGGAGTCGGGGCAGGATCTCTACCCGGAGATCTATGTCGGCGGCAGCACGGAGGTGGAGCATCTCGGAAGGACACTCCGCAGCTATGTGGAGCAGATCAATCGGCTCATGCGGGATATCGTGATCGAGCAGGAGGAAAAGCGAAAGAGTGAGCTGGATGCGCTGCAGTCGCAGATCAACCCGCATTTTCTGTACAACACGCTGGATTCCATCGTGTGGATGATTGAGAGCGCACGCTACGAGGAGGCAGTCTCGATGATCAGCGAGCTGGCGAGTCTGTTCCGCATCAGTTTAAGCCGCGGTAAGACGATCATACGGCTCGGGGACGAGCTGCATCACGCCGAGCACTACATGAATATTCAGAAGGTTCGCTTTAAGAATAGCTTTTCTGTGCATTATGATATTGCCCCGGAGGTGCGGGACTGCTGTACGGTGAAGCTGATCGTACAGCCGATTCTGGAGAACGCGATCTACTACGGGGTGAAGGACATGGAGGACGAGGGGGAGATCTCCGTGCGGGCCTGTCTTCAGGACGGGGAGATCCGCATCTGTGTAAGGGATAATGGCTACGGCATACCGGAGGAGGAGCTTGGGGAGCTGCTAAAAGACACAGGCCGGATGCGCGGACATGGCTCCGGAGTGGGACTCATCAATGTGCAGAGACGCATACAGCTGCGCTTTGGAGAGCGCTTTGGTCTCAGTGTGGAGAGCGAGCCGGATGTCGGAACCGAGGTGACGATACGGCTCCCGGCCATTCCGGCGACAGAGGAGAATCTGAGGCTGCTGGAGGAGGGAAAAAAGCCGGAGCAGCTGCCGGAGGGAGGAGAGAGGCATGAAGGATGATGGACTTTTGAGCCGGTTTCCGATCGTGATCCTGCTCTCCGTGATTGTTGCCGCCTTTGCTTCGCTCCGCTCCTCGCACACGGTGCAGCCAAAGCACCAGCTCTCAGTGATTGTGAGCGAGAGCACTCTGCCCCGCTGGGTCTCATTTCAGGCCGGGCTCATGCGCAGTGCGGAGGACAGCGGCATCAGCTTAAACTATGTCAGCACAAATGAGCTCCGGACGCTCGAAGAGGTCGAGGCGCTCGCGGAGAAGGAGCTGTCTGAGGGCGCGGACGCGATCGTCCTGCAGCTTCCGGAGAGCGAGGGCGCCGCCGGGATGGTGGAGCGGCTCAGCAGGAGGACAGTGCTTGTGCTGGTGGATACGGTGCCCACTGCGGTCAGTCAGCCGGGAGCTGTGTGGGAGAGTGTCACAGCGGACGATTACGCAATCGGAGAGACGCTCGGCCGGGAGCTGATAGCTGCCGCAGCAGAAAACGGGACGGTCGGCATACTCTGCGACAATACGCGTCAGTCCTCTCTGCAGCGCAGGGTGAAGGGGATGAAAAATGTGCTGGCCGGGAGCTCTCTCGAGCTGGTCTGGGAGCAGGAGAGCGGACAGGATGGCGGTGCGCAGTTCGGAGCGGCGGATGAACTGCAGCAGGCAGATGCGATTGCCGCGGTGGATGATAAGAGTTTGGCACTCGCCGTGAGCTATGCCGCTGAACGGGAGGAGAAGCCGCTGCTGCTTGGGGTCGGAAATTCCGATCAGAATGTATACGCGCTGGATCAGGGCGCGGTGCAGCGGCTTATTGTGGTGAACGAGTTCAATATGGGCTATCAGGCTGTGCTTGAGGCTGCGGCACATCTTGAGAAGCGGGGGGATCCCGCGGGAGAGGAGAGCGTGGAGTTCCGCGTGATTTCCCATGAAAACATGTTTGAGAGCGAGAACCAGAAGCTTCTGTTTCCGCTGGTGCAGTGATGATACGGACCGGGAGGGAGAGAACGATGGACAAGGACTTTTTTGCAGGGAAAGGTTTTTATCGGCGCGCTGTGTGTCTCCTGCTGCTTTTTCTGTTCTGTCTCACCGGCTGCGGGGAGAGTGCTGAGACACAGCCGCGGAAGATACGCATCGGTGTGACGCTCTACGATCAGTACGATACCTTTATTTCTGAGCTCATGATGCATTTTAATGAACAGGCAGCGCTGCAGCAGGAGAATATCACACTGGAGATACTCAATGCCGCGAAGAGCCAGCAGACGCAGAACCGTCAGGTACAGAAGCTCATTGAGGACGGCTGCGATGTGATCTGCGTCAATCTTGTGGACCGCACCGCACCGACCAAAATCATTGATATGGCGAAGAAAAACAGCGTTCCGGTGATTTTTTTCAACCGTGAGCTCGTGGAGGAGGATCTGCTGCGCTGGGACAGGCTGTACTATGTCGGGGCGGATGCCTTTGAGTCGGGGATCCTCGAGGGACAGATCGCAGCGGAGCGCTGCAACACAGACCCCTCCGTGGACAGAAATGGAGACGGAAGCATACAGTATATCGTGCTGGAGGGCGAGGTCGGCCATCAGGACGCGATTGTGCGGACGGAGTACTGCGTGAACACACTTCTGGATCAGGGGGTGCCGTTGGAGAAGCTGGGATATGTGCTTGCGAACTGGAACCGGATGCAGGCGCAGACGCAGGTGTCGCAGATGGTCAGCGAGTATGGAGAAGCCATAGAGATGATACTTTCCAATAATGACGACATGGCGCTGGGAGCGATCGATGCCTACAAGAATGCGGAGATCCCGGAGGAGCGCCGTCCCATCATTGTGGGGATAGACGGCACGGAGCCGGGGCTCCGCGCCGTGAAGCAGGGGGAGATGATCGGAACGGTCTACAATGACGGAAGGGGACAGGCGGAGGCCATGTTTGCGCTCTGCCTCTCCGTCGCCGGAGGAACAGAGCTTCAGGACTACGAGCTAATCGACGGCAAGTACATTCGCCTGCCCTATCAGAAGATCACTCCGGAGAATGTGGATTGCTTCCGGAGGGAGGAATAACTGCCAAATATAAATTCAGCCGTAAAAATACCGACCTCCAATCGTTAGATTTTTAGGTCTAACTTTTGGGGGCGGCACATTACAGCAGGTGTTTTTGTTTTGTTAAAAAATCAGGAGGAATGTGATTTCAGTGCTGCGTCCGGGAGCGTACAGCCCCCTCGCCTGACGAATAGAAATCTCATCAGCACAGCGGCTTCCGGTCAGGAAAATACGCTTCATGTACGCGCAGCATGATATCCCGGAGCGGAAGGAGTGCCTCTGCGGCACTGAATTGCTGTGGAATTTCCTCACAGACCAGCAGAATCTCACTGCGGATGCGCTCCGCCATGTTCTCCTCGCTCACGGAGATCATTCCGAACAGGACGGAGCGATAGCTGGAATCCCGCGCGCAGCTGCCGATGAAGCAGCGCGCGAGGTCCTCCCACTCTGCGTACAGCAGCGGCAGGCAGCACTCCGCACTGTAAAAGGGCTCGGGCCAGAATTCGGGTGCGCAGAGCGCGCGCATGTGCTCGCGGAACTCAGCTTTTTCCCGTTTTCTGTTCAGGAGGGAGGAGCCGCGGTGATACCCCGCCTTCAGGAGAATAAAGGCGCGGAGAAAGGCGTCCGGGCGGGGCGCTCTCCTTCTGTGCGGCGCGCCGTCGAGGATGCGCTGAGCCTCCCTTGAGGAGCCAAAGCGGCGGCGGAGGAGCATCAGGCGTATCTTATTGTCTTCGGAGTCCGGCTGCTCCTTCAGAATATGGAGGAGACAGGCCTCACGGAGATCGATGTCCGTGAGCTCGTAGTAGTGTGCAGGCCAGTCGGCGAGCTTTTCGGCGGGAAGAGAGCTGCTCATGCCCCGGCCCCCGCTGCCGCCGCAAAGCGGGAGAACTGCGCCCGTCCCTCCGGACTGTCCTTGAAGACACCGCTGTGCTCCAGTACTCTTGCGAAGACGAGCCCCGTCTCCTCCTCCAGCAGGTGCTCCAGCGCGGCGCGGGATTTTTCGCTGTCCTGCACTGCTTCGGGACTGAATTCCGGGTGCCTTTTAAGAATGTCGGCGACCCATGCGGCGTGCGGGGCGAGCTCCGGTTCCGAGGCGGGATTCTTGCCCGCGAGTATCACAGCTTTCAGCGCCTCCAGCTCCTTTAAGAGACGTGCGGGGAGCACCGCGAGGCCCATTACCTCAATAAGACCTATATTTTCTTTCTTGATGTGGTGCAGCTCCTGATGCGGGTGGAAGATGCCGAGCGGGTATGCTTCCGTGGTTCTGTTGTTCCGCAGCACGAGATCCAGCTCATAGAGCGCCTCCCTTCTCCTTGCGATCGGGGTGATGGTGTTGTGCGGCGCACCCTGGAAAGCAACGGCCTCCGCCGCGCTGTCGCCGTGGGAGAGGATGTCGGCGCTCTCATCTGTGTAGGAGCGCCAGCAGCGGAGTATGTGTCCGGCGAGCGCAGTGATGCGCTGTGGGTCGCTGCCGGTCAGGCGTATCACGGACATGGGCCAGTTTACGATGCCTGCGCGGATATCCGGAAAGTCTGTGAAGTGCAGCTCCTCCCGCAGAGCGGCGCGCGCCATGGCAAAGCTGTAGCGTCCGCCCTGATAGTGCTCGTGCGTCAGAATGGAGCCGCCGACGATCGGGAGATCGGCGTTTGAGCCGACAGTGTAGTGCGGGAAGAGTGTGACGAATTCCAGCAGTCGGGAGAAGCTCTGTTCGTCGATTTTCATCGGCGTGTGCGCGCCGGAGAGGACGATGCAGTGCTCATTGTAGTAGACGTAGGGAGAGTACTGGAGGAACCACGCTTCCCCGCCGAGGGTCAGGGGAATCAGGCGAATGTTCTGCCTTGCGGGGTGGTTCAGCCTCCCGGCGTAGCCCTCATTTTCCCGGCAGAGCAGGCACTTCGGATAGTCGGACTGTGCCTTTTTAAGTGCCGCCGCGATGGCGCGGGGATCCTTCTCCGGCTTGGAGAGGTTGATGGTGATATCCAGCTCGCCGTAGCGGGTGGAGACGATCCATTTTCTGTCCTTTCGGATGCGGTAGCGGCGGATGTAGTCGCTGTTCTCGGCGAGGGCGTAGAAGTAATCTGTCGCCGCCTCGGGACTCTTAGCGTAGCGCGCGCGGAATTCCCGTATTACCTCTGAGGGACGCGGCATCAGAAGTCCCATGAGCTTGGTGTCGAGGAGATCGCGGCTTGTCACGCCGTCCTCGATCATGCCGCGGTTCACCGCATCATCCAGCAGCGCGCGGAGTATCTCCTCGAGCGCAGGAGCATCAGCCGCGTTCTCAGTATTTTGATCGCAGAGCGGCAGCGGGGGCTCCGCGGGAGGGAGCTGCAGTGCGTCGAGAAGCAGGTTATAGCTGTATACGGCATCCTCCGGGGCGAGCAGTTCGCTGCGGATTCCGTACTGCACCAGAGCGGCTGACGCCTTATATGGGTTGGAGCTGAGTTCGGTCATCGTGAATGTAGTTGCCATGAAAACCTCCTGTGTGCAAAATCAAGTCACTGCTATCATGGCGCGGATGGCAGAAAAATGCAATAAGAAAGCGGAGGGCAGAACAAAAAGCGCCGGCTGAGAGTACAGCCGACGCTTTTCGTCGTAAAAGTATTCCTGTAATTGGAGGCACAGGACATATGCAGTAATTACTCGCCGAAATATCTCTTCAGAAGGCCAGCGAAGGCTCTGCCGTGACGTGCCTCGTCACGCGCCATCTCATGAACCGTGTCGTGGATTGCGTCGAGGTTGGCCTTCTTGGCCATGGTGGCGAGATCAACCTTGCCCTGCGTAGCGCCGTTCTCCGCAGCGACGCGCATTTCAAGATTCTTCTTGGTGGAATCGGTCAGCACCTCTCCGAGCAGCTCAGCAAATCTGGAAGCGTGATCGGCCTCCTCGAAGGCAGCGGTCTTCCAGTACTCGCCGATCTCCGGATATCCCTCGCGGAAGGCGACTCTGGACATGGCGAGGTACATGCCGACCTCGGAGCACTCGCCCTCGAAGTTTGCTCTGAGACCGTTCTTGATCTCCTCATCGACATCCTTTGCCACGCCGACGATATGCTCGGCAGCCCAGGTCATCTCGCCCTCATCCTTAATCTCCTCGAAAGCGCTGGACGGCTGCTTACACTGCGGACACTGCTCCGGTGCATTCTCGCCTTCCCAGATATAGCCGCAAACCTTACATCTCCACTTCTTCATAATCGTTCTCCTTCATAATATGATTGTTTTATAAAATCAGTTGCTGTCTGTGTTTTGACGCCCTGCCTTTCGGCAGTCATTGCAGTACCCGTAAAAGATGAGAGAGTGACAATCCACCTCTCCGAGTCCGGCCTGCTCCGCCATGCGGTTCAGATCCAGCTCAGGTTCCATGGGAAGATCCATCACGCGTCCGCAGCTCCGGCACACGAAGTGGCAGTGATCGCTGGTATCATGGTCGTAGCGCTCCGTGCCATCATCACAGTGTACCTTCCGTATACTGCCCATCTCAGAGAGCAGAGAAAGGTTTCTGTAAATTGTGCCGAGACTGATGCAGGGAAATTCCCTGCGCAGAGACTGGTACAGCGCGTCCGCGGTCGGATGATCGCCTCGCGACATCAGATTCTTAAGAATTGCCTCACGCTGGCGGCTGTATTTGATCGTCTTTTCCATAGCACCTCATCGATAATAGGAACTGTTATCGTTATGATAGTCTTTGTCTACTAGGTTAGTCAAGAATAAGTTTATTTAGATTGAGGCTAACACCCCGTGCCGCTCATTGCCACTTCTTATTTATTTCATTTCCAATCTTTACAAAGTGTGCTATAATCGGGACAATAACGGCATATAGCCGGTTCGTTGGGGAGGTTGTCATGGCTGAAGAGAGCATGAAGGATTTTGAACAGGAAATTAATGATTCATTCAAGACCGCGAAGAAGGTTGAGAATGAGGATGGCGGAAAGTGGGAGCGCTTTCAGAGCCTGATCGAGACGAAGGAGCAGTTCGACGTCAAGATCATCGAGGTCGTGAAGGGCGGCTGCATCGCTTATCTTGAGGATACGCGCGCATTTATCCCGGCAAGCCAGCTCTCTGTTAATTATGTGGAGAAGCTCGAGGAGTTCCAGAACAAGCATATCAAGGTTGTGGTGATCACGGCAGATCCGGAGAAGAAGCGTCTGGTGCTCTCTCATCGTGAGATTGAGCAGGCGGAGCGCGAGCAGGAGAAGGCTGCACGCCTCGCACAGATCAAGGTCGGAGAGATTGTGGACGGCAAGGTCGAGAGTCTGAAGGACTACGGCGCATTTGTGGATCTCGGCGGCGTGACCGGACTGCTCCATGTATCCCAGATCTCCAGAAAGAGGATCAAGACTCCGGCGGATGTCCTGAAGGAGGGACAGGAGGTCAAGGTCAAGGTAATAAAGATCGGAGATGGAAAGATCTCCCTTTCCATCCGTGCGCTGGAGGAGCCGGAGGGCAGCTTCCAGAGAGACAATACGCTTGAGGAGACCGGAGGGTTCAAGTACGAGGAGAAGACTCGTGCGACGACCAATCTGGGAGACCTTCTGAAGGGTATCAAGCTGAACTGAGCATTCAGGAAGAGAAAACCGTCAGCGCCCGCTGCCGGTTTTCTGCTTTGTACCGGTTTTAGCTTGTTGCGTATGCGTGGAATCTTTCAGAAGATAGACGGAATTTATGCGAAGCAGCAGCCCACCCGTCATGCAGGTGGGGGGCTTTGAATTTGCGCGCTGTGTTTAGATCTGCACGGCTATAGCTCCCGGAGAGGTTTATGCCGGGGGTAAGCGAAAGAGATGCTCTGCTGTATTCCGTCAGCTGAGAAAGGAAGATAAAATGACAGAAAAAAAGCTTTCAAAGGGAAAGAAACTTGAGAAGGAGCTCTGCTGGGAGTATCCGAACATAGCGAAGGAAGCACCGGAGCAGATTGCGAAGGCGCAGGAATTTGCCGAGGGCTACAAGCACTTCATCTCCAGCTGCAAGACGGAGCGGGAGTGTGTGAACTATGCGGAGGCAGCGCTGGTCAATGCGGGCTATGAGCGCTTCGATCCGAAGAAGCAGTACGTCTCCGGCGACAAGGTTTACGATGTGAACCGCGGAAAGTCCATCCTTGCGACAGTGTTCGGAAGGAGAGATATCCGTGAGGGCGTGCGCATTAACGGCGCGCATATCGACTCCCCGCGCCTTGATCTGAAGCCGAATCCGCTCTATGAGAAGAATGAACTCGCCTTCTTCAAGACACACTACTACGGCGGCATACGGAAGTACCAGTGGGGCACCATGCCGCTTGCCATGCACGGCGTCGTGATCAAAAAGGACTTTTCCGTCGTCAACTTTAATATAGGAGAGGAGCCGGGAGATCCGGTGTTCTGTATTTCCGATCTTCTGCCGCATCTCGCGGCAAAGCAGTCCCAGCGCACGCTGGCAGAGGGACTGAAGGGCGAGGAGCTGAATATTATCCTCGGCTCAATTCCCTATCCGGATGAGGATGTGCGTGAGCCCTTCCGCCTGGAGGTGCTGCGTATACTGAATGAGAAGTATGGCATCACGGAGCGCGATTTTGCGCGGGCGGAGATCGAGATGGTTCCGGCCGACAAGGCGCGGGACATCGGCTTTGACCGCTCCATGGTAGGCGGTTACGGACAGGACGACAGAGTCTGTGCCTATCCGGCGCTGATCGCACAGCTCGAGACGGAAGATCCGGAGTACACCACAGTCACGATACTCACGGACAAGGAGGAGATAGGCTCGGTCGGAAATACCGGACTTCACTCCAACTACGTGCGCGACTACATCGCCTATCTCTGCGACAATCAGGGCGCGGATCCGAAGGAGGTCTTTGCGAACTCCGCCTGCCTCTCCGCGGACGTGAACGCGGCCTACGACCCGACCTTCCCGGATGTCTTTGAGGCGAAGAACGCGAGCTTCCTGAATCATGGCGTGGTACTCACAAAGTACACCGGAGCGCGCGGGAAGTCCGGAAGCTCCGACGCGAGCGCAGAGTTCATGGCGAAGGTGATCGACATCATGGACAGAGAGAAGGTATACTGGCAGATCGGTGAGCTGGGCGCGGTTGATGCCGGCGGCGGCGGGACCATTGCGCAGTTTGTGGCGATGCTGAACATAGATGTCGTGGATCTCGGCGTCCCGGTGCTTTCCATGCATGCGCCCTTTGAGATCACAAGCAAGCTGGATATCTACAATACCTATCTGGCATTTAAGGCCTTTTATAAATAAAGACCGCCGGTGTCCGCCGAGCGGGCCGGCTACATTAACCACAAAAGGAGATTGGATAAATATATGAGATTTACATGGAAGAGACTGCTGCTGATTGCCGGAGTGAGCGCTGCGGCCTGTGCATTTGCTGCCTGCGGAAAGTCCGCAGACAAGGAGAGCAGCGCGGCGACCGCAGCGGATGCTACGGCAGAGACCGGCGCTGAGGCCCAGAAGGCCCCGGAGAGCTATGGAAGCGTGAAGCTTGGACAGTACAAGGGGATCGATATTGAGGTCTCCGAGGTTAAGGTGACGGATGAGGAGCTGGAGAGCTATATCTCCGGGATACTGTCCGCGAATCCGGAGGAGACCGAGGTGGAGCGCCCGGCGGCAGAGGGCGATGTGGTGAATATTGACTACAGCGGCACAAAGGACGGGGTGGCCTTTGACGGCGGCACGGCGACCGGTTACGATCTGAAGCTCGGCAGCGGCAGCTTTATCGATGGCTTTGAGGACGGGCTGATCGGCGCGGTGAAGGGCGAGACCAGAAGCCTGAATCTGACCTTCCCGTCGGAGTACCATCAGGCCGATCTCGCAGGGCAGGCCGTGGTCTTTGAGGTCAAGGTCAATGCCGTGAAGGAGTCGAAGGAAGCGACGCTCGACGATGCCTGGGTGGAGAAGTACACGGAGGGCGCACAGAAGACGGTGGACGAGTATAAGGCGGCGGTGCGCGCCCAGCTCACAGAGCAGAGGGAGAAGAGAGAGCGGAGCGCGGAGCTTGGCTCCGCAATTCAGAAGGTTATGGATGCCTCCAGCTTTGAGATTGCTCCGGAGGCGCTGCAGTACGAGATGGAGCAGCAGAGGGCCGGTATGGAGGCCCAGCTTGCCCAGTACGGCATGGATTTGAATTCTTATCTCGACAGGCTCTCCATGTCACAGGAGGACTACGATAAGCAGGTTGAACAGGCAGGCGAGAGCGCCGCAAAGCTGAGGCTGCTCATTGACGGGATCTTCGATGCGGAGGGCTTCACACTCGGTGACTCGGACTATAAGGAGCTCGAGAAGCAGTATGGCTACTCAAAGAGCATGCTTGTCTCCATGGCGGGACAGGACGCGGTGGATCTTGAGACCCGCTACCTGAAGGTGGCAAATCTCATTCTTGAAAAAGCAAATAAGATTCCGGCTGCGGAAACAGAGGCAGAGAGCGCGGCTGATGCTGGCAGTACCGCAGAGACGAACGCTCCGTAACGGCCTGCAGGAATCGGAAAGTGAATGGAATGGAGAGAAAGCTCTTCTTTTTTGATGTCGACGGTACGCTGATCGACGATGAGACAAAGATATGTCCGCAGAGTGCAGTGGAGGCGATACACTCTCTGCAGGCTGCGGGCCATCTGGTATTTATCAACTCCGGCAGAACACTGTGTTTTCTGGAGTATGAGATGGAGAATTTTGGAATTTCCTGTGCAGCCTGCGGCTGCGGCACACAGATCATCGTGAACGGAAATACGCTGATGGAGAAGCGCATCAGCCACCGGAGAGGGCTGGAGATTCGGAAGCTCATCCAGGAGCTGAAGCTCGATGCCGTGCTGGAGGCACAGGAGGCGATCTATTTTTCGGATCGTCCCTTCAAGAATCCGGAGATCATGGAGGGCCTTCTGGACTACATCAGCTGCTACGCGGAGACGGAGGTCAATGCCCTCGAGGACCATTCCTACGATTTTGATAAGTTCTGTATTCAGACCAGCCCGCTTTTTCCGGAGCGGGAGCTGGTCCAAAAGCTGGTGACGGAAGTGCCGGACTTTGACTGTATTGACCGCGGTCGCGGCTTCTATGAATTTGTGCCTCTCGGCTGCAGCAAGGGCAGTGCGATCAATTTTGTCCGGAAGCATTACGGCGTTCGTCCGGAGGACTGCTATGTCTTTGGTGACAGCGCAAATGATCTGACGATGTTTACCTCTGAGGCGGGACACCGCATCGCTATGGCTGTGCATGACACGGTGCTGGAGCCCTACGCGACTATGATTGCGGGGAAGGTTCTGGACGATGGTATTGCACAGGCGCTTCACGCGCTGAACGTGCTGTGAGGCGGGACAGAGCTTGCATATGGCCGGCAGAGTGCTGCCGGCCGGAGGAATAGCCATGCTTCTACATGATATCTATCTGGATGTACGTGCGACGCAGGAGAGAGATCCGGCGGCGCGGAGCTTTTTCGAGGTTCTGCTTCTGTATCAGGGCGTGCATGCGCTGATTGCGTACCGCATTGCGCACTGGTTCTGGCTGCGGCGCTGCTACTTTATCAGCAGACTCATCTCTCAGCTGTCACGCTTTATGACCCTGATCGAGATACACCCGGGCGCCCGTCTCGGACATGGAATACTGATTGACCACGGCACCGGTGTGGTGATCGGTGAGACAACGGAGGTCGGAGACAACTGCACGATCTATCAGGGGGTCACGCTCGGCGGCGTAGGAACAAAGAAGGGAAAACGCCATCCTACCATAGGCAACAATGTGACAATAGGGGCAGGAGCAAAAATACTGGGCTCCTTTGAGGTCGGAGACAACTGCAAGATTGCTGCCAATGCTGTGCTGCTGAAGCCACTTCAGGCGGATTCCACCGCAGTCGGGATACCTGCGCGGCCGGTGCGTGTCGGCGGGCGTTCCGTGAGCCGGCCACACGCCTACAGTGCGGATCTCGGACAGCTGCAGGACAGAATTGAGCAGCTGAAGCGGCGTGTGGATGAGCTGGAGCAGGAGCTTGCCGCGCAGAGGAGCCCGGATATACGGCGGGGCGCATGAACGAAAAGATGTATGATACTCTGAGAGAGGCGAAGGAGGGGACAGCTTATGTGTACCTCCTTCTTTGCGCAGATGGAAGCTATTACTGCGGTTATACGACGGATCCGATGCGGCGACTTGAGACACACAATGCCGGGAAGGGTGCAAAGTACACGCGGAGCCGGAGGCCCTGCACACTTGTATATGCGGAGCGTTGCGACTCAAAGAGTGCCGCGCTGCAGCGGGAGTGCGCTCTGAAGCGTCTGCGACATGAGGAAAAGGCGGCGCTTGCCGCCTGCTGGAGTGCAGAGCAGAGAGAGGGATTTTTATGACGGAGCTGGAGATATTGTTTGAGGATCGCGACATTCTGGTCGCTGTGAAGCCGGAGGGAGTGGAGAGTGAGGCGGCCAGAGGGCTTGCACCGGATATGGTGAACCGGATCAGAAATCACCTCTCCGTCAGCGGAAAGGAACCCTATGTCGCTGTGATTCAGCGTTTGGATAAGCCGGTTACAGGTATCATGGTCTTTGCAAAGAACAAGGAGAGCGCTGCGGCTCTCTCCCGGGAGCTGCGCGAGGGAGGCATGAAGAAGAAATACCGGGCAATACTCTGCGGTCAGCCGAAGGAGAAGCAGGGGAGCTTTTCCGACTGGCTTGTGCATGAGACGAAGGGAAATGTGACGCGCTGCGGGCGTAAGGGAGAGCCGGGCGCGAAGGAGGCGAGGCTAAATTACAGGCTGCTCAGAAAGAAGTTTACCGCGGGGGAGCAGATCTCCGAGGTGGAGATCGAGCTGCTCACCGGAAGGCATCATCAGATCCGGGTGCAGTTTGCTTCCCGTGGACTGCCGCTGATGGGGGACAGAAAATATAATCCCGCATATCGGGAGACAGCGCCGCGGGGACTCTGTGGAAGCACAGAGCTGGGTGCGCGGCTCTGTCTCTGCGCCTGTTCGCTGGAATTTACGCATCCGCGGAGCCGGAAGCGTCTTCACTTTGCCATTGAGCCGCCCTGTCAGCTGTGACGGAGCGCGTGCAGCCGGCAGAAAAACGACTGAGAGGCAGGAGGCGCGGGGCAGTCTTCTGCCTAAGGAAGCCTTCGCCCTCCGCGGTCCGGGATGCCGAG
Organism: Moryella indoligenes; assembly: GCF_030812885.1. Taxonomy (NCBI): domain Bacteria; kingdom Bacillati; phylum Bacillota; class Clostridia; order Lachnospirales; family Lachnospiraceae; genus Moryella; species Moryella indoligenes. The sequence goes on along the minus strand of NZ_JAUSTO010000013.1, from coordinate 29,165 downwards.
CAGCTGACGGTACTTGTTTACTGTGCGTCTCGCAATGACAATGCCGCTGCGCGCAAGGACCGCGCGTATTTTTTCATCACTGAGCGGATGTGTCTTGTCTTCTGCGTCGATGATCTCCTGTATCTGCTGCTGTACCTGCTCGGGGGTCTTTTCAATGCCGGAGTGCTGATCAATAGCGGCGACCGAGCTCAGAAAGTAATTCAGGGGGAAAACACCCCAGCTGCACTGTAAAAACTTATTGCTGAGAGCCCTGCTGATGGTAGATTCGTGCAGGGAGAGCGCCTCCGAGAGCTCCGAGAGCTTCAGGGGGCGTTTGTGACCCGGTCCCAGACGGAAGAAGCTGTTCTGCCGCTCGACCAGGACACGAGAGAGAGCGGAGAGCGTGGAGCTGCGGCCTGCGAGGTCGCTTTGCACAGCCTTCGCCTGCCGGAGCTTTTCTTTCAGATAGCGGCCGGTCTCCTTGTCCGGCGGGTTTTCCGCCATGGAGAGGTAGCTTTTGTTCAGGGTGAAGCGCGGATACTGGTACTCATTCACCAGTATTTCAAAGTGATCCTCGAGCTTTATGACGACGACATCCGGATGTATATAGGGGAGCTGTATCCGGTCGCTGAAGGCACCGCCGGGCTTCGGGTTCAGGGATTGTATTTCAGCGACTGCGCGCGCGATTGCTTCAGGGCTCTCCTGAAGCTTCCGGGCGAGCAGGCTCAGGTGGTGCTTTGCAATATCGGGGAGATGCTCACGCACCAGAAGCTCTGCGAGCGGTGCGTGCTCGGGCCTGCGGGAGAGCTGCAGCAGCAGACAGTCCTTCAGGTCCCTTGCGCCGACACCTGCCGGATCCAGGTTTCGAATGTCCTGGAACAGCTGCTTCACAGTCGGGAGCGGGAGTGCAAAGCGCGCCGCGACCTCTTCTGCAGACTCATTGAGGTAGCCGCGCGCGTCGATCGACGCGAGGAGAAAATCGAGTGCGCGCCGCTCCCCGGTGCTGTAGCGGTTCAGAAGAAGCTGCGCGCGCAGATAGTCGGCGAGCGTCTCCTCCTGCTGTGTGTAGTCCGGAATACTGTCTTCGCTGCTGTCGGCGTGATCTGCCTCGTAGTATATGCGGTTCTGCCTGTCGGCTTGAGAGAGCCAGTCGAGCTGTCGCTGAAGCTTTGCCTGTCGGGCGAGCTCGCTGGAGAGCGCGGCGCGCCCGGCCCCGGAGTCCTGAAGCTCAAGCAGGGGATTTTCGAGGGCGAGCTGCTCGATATAGCTCTCCAGCTGGAGTGTGTTCATCTCCAGCAAATGGAGTGTCTGGAGCATTTTCTGTGTGATCTGCTGTTTCTGTGAGAGCTGTAATTCCAGCTGCATGAAGGGCCTCCTGAAATGATGTGTGCCGCCCTGCTGTATCGCGGACAGCGCGATGGCGCCAGAAGCATATCTGTATGTGTCGGAAGATGATTGTGCTTTGTCGTGACCTTAACAGTATCATAGATAGAAAAAACATAATGTGCAAGCGGACAGATCTGCACGGTAGTGCGGGACTGCCGTGCGGAAGAGGAGGATACGGGATGAAAAAACAGGAGAGGGAGAGCCTGCGATTGCTCGTTCTGGAGCTCAGAGAGGAGCGGAAGCGGCTCGCGCAGGCGCTTCGCGAGGGATGCTCCTGCGACAGTGCGGGGCTGCTTAAAAAGAGAGCCGCGCTGGATGCGCTTCGTGAGGGCGCGGATCAGAGCTTCCTTTCTATGTCGGAGAAGGAGCGCTACAGTGCGAAGGGGGAGGCCATGGAGGAGGAGCTTGCCGTCATGGAGGATGCGACAGACCTGCTGGATGCGGCGCTGCAGCTCCTCAGAGAGACAGACAGCCCGGAGGAAGCGGCAGAGCTGCTCGCGGATGCAGCCGACTATCTCGCTGATCTTTTGTGAGTGAGAGCACAGCCTGCGGGAAATAACGCGCAGTGTCAAAACATTAAAAAACACATGAAGAATCAGGAGGTTCTGTAAAAAAGTATCCCTGGTACCATAGTATTTTTCGTGAATTTCTCCTAAAGTGATAAAGAAAGGACGCATTGACAGCGAGGCTGTGAAGAAGACAGAAGAAGTCTGGTTTGGAATGCGGAAGTAATGCAGAGCACTGGTGAAGAAAGGAGAAGGGAATGAAAAAGAGAGTATGGAAAGGAGCAGCCCTCCTGATCGCATTGTCTATGCTCGCGGCCTGTGGAAAGGGAGAAGCAGAGAAGCCGACGGAGTCCGCAGAGTCGAAGGGGGAGGAGAGCGCAGCGCAGGAGCCCGGGGAGCGCTTTGCAGATCGCAAAAAGCTGGAATTTGAGCATTTCACCCTGTATTATCCGGAAAAGTGGAAGCTCGATGAGGATTCCACGGAGGAGGATGAGAGCTATGCGAAGGCCTCGCTCTATCTCGGAGAAACGCCGGACGACTCTGATACAAATGTTCTCATCACAGCCTCGGAGCAGAGTTCCTATTCCTTCCGGAAGGATGTATGCCGTTATGGCATAGATTTAAGAGAATACGCGGAAGGCAAGGCAGAGAAGCGCAGCTTTGGAGATCTGGAGCTGACAATATGCCCGGGCTGGAGCGAAGACAGCAGCACGCTGTTCTGCCGGGACGAGGCGTCCGCGACGACCGTCGATGTAGAAGTGGAGGGCGATGTCGGCGGAGAAGAGGTCAGGGAAGTACTTGAGGGTCTGGTTCTGACACTAAAGGACGAGGGAGAGAAGGATGCTCCCTACCCATGGGAGGGCGAGCCCTACACACCGGAAATTAAGCCGCAGATGGTCGGCAGCTACACCATAGATGCAGAGTATATTCCGTTTGAGGAGCCGTATACCAGCTTTGATATTATGGAGTACCGTTTTGATACGGTGGGGGATCAGCTCTGCCTGCTGCATGAGAAGCAGCTAAGCTACTTTACGCTTCAGGGTGATAAGCTCGTAAAGGGGAAAGAGCTGGAGCTCGAGAGGGACTGTGATGATATCTCGTCGGATCACAGCGGCATGCTGTATCTCTCTCCGGGGATCGGTGATGTGATGGGTGTGAAGGACGGCGTGATGACCTTCCAGTCAACAGTCGATGGTTATCTGCACATGCATCCGTCAGGTGAGTGGGGGATCAGCTACTGGGTTGGCTCTGATACGCAGAAGATCCGTAATCAGGGCGGAAACCTCGTCTCCGAGCCGTGGATACTGACCAATATGTCGGATGCGGCGGCGCGACAGGGCATTTTTTCCATGGTAGATTCCGTTGCGATCTCGGACAGTCGTATCATGGTCAGCGGAAATGCAGAGCTGGAGGGCGGCGAGGAGGATAAGCGTCTCGTCGTGTACGATTATGACGGAAACACGCAGCTTGAGTTCGGCGGAAGAGAGGGAAACGATCCGGATATGATCGGCTATATCACAGCTATGGTCGAGACGGAGAACGGCTATATTGCAACGGACGGCAATATGCGGGATATTTTCTTCTGGAGCAAGGACGGAACCTATGTGGGCACCGTTGACGTGAAGGAGTTTTTGGGTACAAGATACCCCTGGATTGAGGATATGCGGATGGCAGAGGACGGGTCAGTCCTGCTGCTGATGACGCAGGAGCGGGATGATGAATCTGCCTCTGAGCTGATGGTGTTCCGCATGAGCGGTTTCTGAGTGCAGTACAACAGCTCTCACGGGTAAAAGAGGTGACGGAGTGCGTCGGGCGATCATCGCCCGGCGCACTTTCTCGATTCCGGAAGTGTGTGCAAAGTTGTGTGGTACGGCGGGAAGCGCGCGCACTTTCATTGCATTTTGGTTCCGGCTTTGTTAAAATAAGCTGATTCAAAGGCATCCTGCGGGGCGGCAGCATCACCCCCGTTATTGCTCTGAATAGTTGGCCTGTCCGCACTGGTCGGACAGGCTTATGGAGGTTAAGAGAGCTGTGAGATATGAGAAGAACAGAAAGATAATGGGCATGGATGAACTTCAGTTTCGGAAGTTCCTGCGCTTTCTCGCTCTGCCGGGCGCTGCACTTGTGCTGATCGTGCTGATCCTCATTGCAGATCTGCCGAAGCGCAGAGCCGCCGCAAGGGAGAGCTCTGCTGTGGCGGAGAGCCTGGAACAGGCAGAGAGCAGCGAAACAGAGGAGAGTGCGGAGGAGACAGAGCCCTATGATTACGCGAATGCGGCGCCGGAGCGCTGTGCGGAGGAGGAAGTCAACGCACTGGTCAGCGATTTTCTTCGTGCACGGGTCAGCGGAGATGCGGATGAGATGCTCCGCGTCTTCGGCATCACGGATCAGACCGGGCTTGAGGCGCTGCGTCAGAGTATGTCAGAGGAGAGGAAGTTGTATGAGTCCTTTGAAAATACGGTCAATTACATTATTCCGGGAATCGGGGAGCAGAGCTGGATCGTCTATATCAGTACGCAGGCGTGGTTTCGGAAGATCGAGACGCCCGCACCCATGCTGATGCGCGCCTACATTGTGAGGGGCGAGGATGGGAGCTGTCACATGAAGGAGGAGAGCACACTGACGGAGGAGGAGGCAGCGGCGGTGGCAGCTGCGGATGCCTCTGAGGCGGTGCGCCGCATGAGCAGCGCGCAGCGCAGCGAGCTCGCAAAGGCGGTGGTGAGCGATGCGAAGCTCGGCTCTCTCTATGAGCGGCTTCGCGTCGGCGCGACGGAGGCGGAGACAGTCGCAGAGGAGAGCAGTGAGGCGGCAGGGATCGAGGATGCTGTCGTGGAGATAGGCGGCGCTTCCTCTGCCGCAGAGGAGAGCGGCGGAACAGAGCAGGTATCAGAGAATACAGAGGAGAGCGCAGCGGGGACGGAGACGGACGCAGCAGAGGAATCCGCTGCAGAGAGTCAGGAGAACAGCGCAGAGTCAGAGAGCGCAGAGAGGACAGCACAGTAAATGGACGTATCGGAATTTAATTATGAACTGCCGGAGGAGCTGATTGCACAGGATCCGCTGGAGGACCGCTCGGCGTCCCGGCTGCTGGTACTGCACAGGGAGAGTGGAGAGCGGGAGCACAGGCATTTCCGCGATATTCTGGAATATCTCAGAAAAGGAGACTGCCTGGTCATCAATGACACAAAGGTGATCCCCGCGCGTCTCATCGGCGCAAAGGAGGGGACGGGCGCGAAGATTGAGGTGCTGCTTCTCACGCGGAAGGAGGACAATATCTGGGAGACGCTCGTGAAGCCGGGAAAGAAGTGCCGCATCGGGACAGTAATCAGCTTTGGAGACGGGCTTCTGCGGGGAAAAGTAGTCGGGCAGACCGAGGACGGAAACCGCTTCATACAGTTCTTTTACGAGGGGATATTCGAGGAGATTCTGGATCAGCTCGGGCAGATGCCTCTGCCGCCCTATATCCGGCATCAGCTGAAGGATAAAAACCGCTACCAGACCGTGTACGCGGAGCATGAGGGAAGTGCGGCGGCGCCGACGGCGGGACTGCACTTCACAAAGGAGCTGCTGGAGGAGATACGCAGTGCGGGAGTGGATATTGTCCATGTCACCCTGCATGTGGGGCTTGGGACCTTTCGTCCGGTGAAGGAGAAGGATATCCTGAAGCATCATATGCACTCTGAATACTATATCGTCACGCAGGAGGCGGCGGATCGCATCAATCTAGCGAAGGCGGCGGGCGGACGCATCATCTGCGTCGGGACGACCAGCTGCCGGACGCTTGAATCCGCGGCAGATGAGCACGGAATTCTGCACGCGAAGAGCGACTGGACGAATATTTTCATCTACCCCGGGTACCGGTTCAAAATCCTGGACTGTCTCATCACAAATTTTCACCTGCCGGAGTCCACGCTGGTGATGCTGGTCAGTGCGCTGGCCGGGCGGGAGCAGATACTTGCGGCCTACGAGGAGGCGGTGCGGGAGCGCTACAGATTCTTTTCGTTCGGTGACGCGATGTTTATATGCTAGCACCAATCTTTTACATTTGTAATGTGAAGGTTCCGGAGAGTATCATTGCTTTCTATGCGGATCATTGTTTATGAAAACAGGGCGAAGATTTCGCCTGCAAAGGCAGGCGCGAGGGTGCTCACAGCTCCGGACGCAGTCCGGAAGAAAATCAGAGGATTATTATGTTTGAATGGTCGAACGGTGCGATGCGCATCAATAAATTCCTGAGTGCGAGCGGCTACTGCTCGCGGCGGGAGGCGGATCGTCTCATCGAGGCGGGCAGGGTCACCGTGGACGGAGCTCCGGCGGAGCTCGGAACCGTGGTTGAGCCGGGAATGCGCGTCAGGGCGAACGGACAGGAGCTCGGCGGTGTGGAGGGATTATCGGGCAGAAAGCCGGTGCTGATTGCGGTCAATAAGCCGGTCGGCGTGGTCTGCACAACCAGCGACAACGACCGCGCACCGAATATTGTCGACATGGTGGAGTACCCGGAGCGCATCTATCCGATCGGCCGTCTGGACAAGGATTCCGAGGGGCTCATTCTCCTCACAAATATGGGAGAGCTGGTGGATGAGATACTTCGCGGATCAAACGGACATGAGAAGGAGTATCTTGTGCGCGTGGACAAGGCACTCACGGAGGGCTTTGTCGAGCATATGCGCAGGGGCGTGCATCTGAATGAGCTGCAGCTCACGACCCGTCCCTGCAGGCTGGTGATCCGCGACAAGACGAGCTTCTATATTACGCTGACGCAGGGACTGAACCGTCAGATCCGCCGCATGTGCGAGGCGCTGGGCTATCATGTGGTCAGCTTAAAGCGTCTGCGCGTGATGAATATACGGCTCGGCGGGCTGAAGTCCGGGAGCTGGAGAAATGTGACGCCGGAGGAGCTGAAGACGCTCTCCGGGATGCTGAAAAAGGACAGCTCTGCAAGGCGTCCGGCGCCGCAGGCTTCTTCCGGCAGCGGCAGTGCTTCGGGTTCCGGAACAGGCAGCGCGAGGAGAGGCAGCGCGGCGAAGAGGAAGGGTCTCTCCGCTGTGGATCGCCGCCGGGACGAGAACTATAAGGAGAGACAGCGCGCTTACTTCAAGCGTCGCAGACAGGACGATGAGGGCAGCAGAGGCAGTGGCGGAAAGAGCGGCAGAAGGAGAGGCTGATGAAGCAGGATGGCGGAAAGCTCGCCCGCATGCATGAGCTGGTGACACAGCTCTCTCAGGCGGCGCGGGCCTATTATCAGGAGAGCCGCGAGCTCATGACAAACCTTCAGTATGATCAGCTCTACGATGAGCTGCTGTCACTGGAGGCGGAGACGGGGACGGTGCTCTCCGGGTCCCCGACGCAGCAGGTGGGCTATGAGATACTCTCCGCGCTCCCGAAGGAGGAGCACGAGAGTCCTATGCTCTCCCTCGACAAGACAAAGGATGAGGGAGCGCTGCTTGGCTGGCTCGGCGCGCAGCGGGCGCTGCTCTCGTGGAAGCTGGACGGACTCACGGTTGTGCTGAGTTACCGGGACGGAGCGCTTCAGAAGGCAGTGACCCGCGGTAATGGTTTGCAGGGAGAGGTAATCACCGCAAATGCGCGGATGTTCCGGAATGTTCCGCTGCGCATTCCCTTTCAGGGCGAGCTCGTCCTGCGGGGGGAGGCGCTGATCCGCTACTCGGACTTTCAGAAAATCAATGAGAGCATCCCGGAGGCAGAGGCGCAGTATAAGAATCCGAGGAATCTCTGCTCCGGCTCAGTGCGTCAGCTGGATCCCGGCGTTACGCGGGAGCGCGCGGTATACTTCAACGCCTTTGCGCTGGTAAAGGCGGAAGGGGTCGATTTCCGGAATTCCCGCGAGGCGCAGTTTCGCTTTCTTGCCGCCATGGGCTTTGATGTGGTGGAGTATGTTCCGGTGACAGCGGAGAACCTTTTGCAGGAGCTGCATCATTTTGAGGCGCGGATCGCGGAAAATGATTTCCCCTCGGATGGACTGGTGCTGCTTCTGGAGGATATCGCCTATGGAGAGTCGCTCGGCGCGACGGCAAAATTTCCGCGGAACGCCATTGCCTTCAAGTGGGGGGATGAGACGCGGGAGACCGTGCTTCGAGAGATCGAGTGGAGTCCCTCGCGGACCGGACTCATCAACCCCGTCGCAATCTTCTCTCCGGTGGAGCTCGAGGGCACGACTGTGAGCCGCGCGAGCGTCCACAATGTGAGCATACTGAAGGCGCTGAAGCTTGGTGTCGGCGACCGTATCACGGTGTACAAGGCCAATATGATCATTCCGCAGATTGCAGAGAATTTGACAGAGAGCGGCACGTCGGAGATCCCGGCGCACTGTCCGGTCTGCGGAGCTGAGACAGAGCTGCACCGGGAAAATGAGATCGAGACACTGCTCTGTCCCAATCCCGACTGTGTGATCAAGAAGATCAAGCGCCTTGCACTCATGACGAGCCGGGATGCGCTGAATATTGAGGGACTCTCAGAGGCGACGCTGGAGAAGCTCATCGCCGCAGGCTTCATTCATGAGTATGCGGATCTCTTCCGGCTGGAGCGGTATCGCGCGGAGATCGCGGCGCTGGAGGGCTTTGGAGAGAGGTCGGCAGAGAAACTTATCGCCGCGGCGGAGCGGGCAAGGCGGACGACGATGACGCGCTTCGTGTATGCGCTCGGGATACCAGGGATAGGTTTGCAGAATGCAAAGATGCTGAACCGGCACTTCAGGGGCTCGGTGGAGCGCTTCCGGGCTGCGGCGGAAGAGGAGCTCTGTGAGATCGAGGGGATAGGTGAGGTGCTCGCGCACGCCATACGGGTATTTCTCGATGACGCGGAGCATGCGAGGCTGATGGACGCGCTGCTTCAGAGTCTCTCACTCGCGGAGGCGGAAGAGGACGCGGGCAGCGTCGCAGCGGAGCGCTTTGCCGGAAAGACCTTTGTGATCACCGGCAGCATTACCCATTTTAAAAACAGAGAGGCACTGAAGGAATATATTGAGGCCCGCGGCGGAAGGGCGGCGGGGAGTGTCAGCGCGAAGACGAGCTATCTCATCAACAATGATAAGGAGTCCGCTTCCTCCAAGAACAGGAGGGCCCGGGAGCTCGGAATTCCGGTGCTCTCGGAGGAGGATTTTCTGAAACTGGCAGAAGGGAGTGAAAGCAATGCCGATTCGGATTCAGAATGATCTGCCCGCAAAGGCGATACTGGAGCAGGAGAATATTTTTGTCATGGACGAAAACCGCGCGATGTCGCAGGATATTCGTCCGCTGCAGATTCTGATTCTCAATCTCATGCCCCTGAAGGAGGACACGGAGCTGCAGCTGCTGCGTGCGCTCTCCAATACGCCGCTGCAGGTGGACTGCAGCTTTCTCATGACGAAGTCTCATGAGGCGACGCACACGAGCAAGAGCCATATCAGCAAGTTCTATACCTATTTCGAGGAGATACGCAGACAGAGCTTTGACGGCATGATCATCACCGGGGCTCCCGTGGAGAATATGCCCTATGAGGAGGTGACGTACTGGCCGGAGCTCTGCCGCATCATGGAGTGGAGCCGGACGCATGTGACCTCGACCCTGCATCTCTGCTGGGGGGCACAGGCGGGGCTTTACTTCCACTACGGAATTCCGAAGTATCAGCGCGAGACAAAGCTCAGCGGCGTCTACTGCCACGAGCTCCTGCGCCACAGCGTGCCGCTGGTGCGCAGCATGGATGACTATATGTACTGTCCGCATTCCCGCTGGACGGAGGTGCGGAAGGCGGATATTCTGAAGCATCCGGAGCTGAATATTCTTGCGGAGAGCGCGGAGGCGGGGGTGCTGCTGCTCATGAATCAGGACGGCAGCCAGATCTTCATGCAGGGACACCCGGAGTACGACAGAATGACGCTGGATACCGAGTACCACCGCGATCTTTCGCGCGGGCTGCATCCGGCGCTCCCGGTAAATTACTATGACAATGATGACCCCGCGTCGCGTCCGCGGCTCAAGTGGAGAAATATGGCGAATACGCTGTACACGAACTGGCTGAACTACTATGTCTACCAGGTGACTCCGTACATACTGGAGGAGAAAGGACTGTAAGGGCTTATGATTCAGGATTTTGTGAGCTCGCTCTGGAACTACCGGGCCTATCCGGACTTCCTGAAGCGAAGGAAACACCATGTATTTTTTTTCGGAGCCTTCTTAAGCCTGCTTTTCTGGCTCTTCACGGTCTGTGTTCCGGTGATCGGCTTTCAGCTGAGAACGGGGGGGCTTCACAGCTATCTGCAGGAGAAGCTGCCGGACTTTGTCTTTGAGCTGAAGGACGGGAAGCTGAGCGCAAATCAGCATTTTCGCTACGCGACCGGGCGTGTCTATATTGACGTCAATACGGACGCGGACAATCAGCTGGAGCTGAATTCACAGGACATGCGTACCCTGCTTGCGCTGAACGACGTGGTGCTTGCCGTGAATTCCGAGCGTCTCATCTACAAGGCGGGCCCCACGGAGGCGCTGCAGCCGAGCAATGTTCAGCTGATCGAGTTCTCGCAGGCGGAGGATCTGAGCTTCCGGAAGGCAGATGTCCTAAAGACGGTGCCCTATCTGGTGCGTGCGGCAATCCTCGTCATGGTGCTGACATATTTCATACAGCTCGCGGGCTTTTTCCTGTGGCTGCTGGTCATTGCGGCCTTCGGGCGCCTGCTCGGGATGGTGCTGGGCGTGCGGCTTCGCTACGGCGATATCTACAAGCTCTCTGCGTACACGCGGAGCGCACCGGTGCTGCTGGGGGCGGTGCTCTTTCTCTTCGACTTTGCGCTGCCGGAATACGCCGGACTGAGTATGCTCTATTCGCTCTTTGTGCTGTCAAGAGTGTTCCGATATCTGGTACTGGAGCGTCTGGCGGTGCAGGAGGCTCCGGGGAGTGCGCAGCGGAAACAGCGCATCGCGACGCCGAAGAGCCCGGATGAGGAGGAGAATGCAGAGCTGTCCCGTCAGAGAGATGAGGCCGCAGATGCAGAGCTGCCGCAGCAGGATGAGACCGTGCCCGCGCAGCGGCCGGGTGCAGAGGCAGAGAAGACGCAGACAGAGCCGGGTGCTGCGGCAGTGGCTCCCGCGAGAGGGGAAGCGGACCGTGTGCAGAAGCCGGAGACAGAGGAGAATATGAAGCCGCAGAAGGAGCCGGAGCTGCTGCTCCCGAAGAGGCTGAATCACAGCGATATACGTCCGAGCGACGGCTGGAGCTTCGGAACAGAGGAGAGCCGGGAGAGTGCAGAGACGGGAGCGCCCTCAGATGCGGACGGCGGAAGTGAGCGGCATGAGTGAGCGGGTGATCGTCGGCATGTCCGGCGGAGTGGACAGCTCTGTTGCGGCCTGGCTTTTAAAAAGGCAGGGCTATGATGTGATCGGCGTGACGATGCAGCTCTGGCAGGATGCCTTTTACGAGACGCGGGAGATGCAGAAAAAGAGCTGCGCCTCTCAGGCCGCGGAGGATGCCCGTCGCGTGGCCGGGCAGCTGGGAATTCCGCATCAGCTCGTGGACTTTCAGGAGAAATTCAAAAAGGGTGTGGTCGATTACTTCGTGGAGGAGTACCGCTGCGGCAGGACACCGAATCCCTGCATCGTCTGCAACCGGCGCATCAAGTGGGAGGCGCTGCTTGGGCGCGGGCGGGAGCTCGGCGCGGACTATATTGCGACGGGACACTACGCGCGGATATTGCAGCTCCCGGGAGGGCGGTACACGCTGCGGAGCTCGAAGACTGCGGAGAAGGATCAGACCTACGCGCTGTATCAGCTCACGCAGGAGCAGCTTTCGCACACGCTGATGCCGGTCGGCGAGTACACGAAGGACGAGATACGCGCGCTTGCGGCAGAGGCCGGGCTCACAGTCGCAGACAAGCCGGACAGTCAGGAGATCTGTTTCATTCCGGATCAGGACTATACCGGATTCATAGAGAGGAGACTCGGTGCGGTGCCGCCGGAGGGGAATTTTGTCCGGGCAGACGGAACAGTCATCGGCAGGCACAGAGGCATCACGCACTACACCGTGGGGCAGAGAAAGGGATTGGGGATCGCCCTGGGACATCCGGTTTTTGTGACAGAGCTGCGCCCGGAGACCAATGAGGTTGTGATCGGGGAAGCCGAGGAGGTCTTTACCGACACACTCTTTGCCACACGGCTCAACTGGATGGCGGTCGAGGGGCCTGGCAGCGCACCCTTGAAAGCGAGGGCAAAGATCCGCTATAATCACAGGGGAGCGGACTGCACGATCTTTTCAGATGGCTCAGATCGTGTGAAGGTAGTCTTTGACAGCCCGCAGCGTGCGGTGACGCCGGGGCAGTCAGTGGTATTTTATTCGGAGGCCGGCTATGTGCTCGGGGGTGGTACGATATTGTAGAGGCTGCATCCTGCTGCTCGTCAGTCTGCTGACGCTCTGTGCCTGCGGCGGAGGGGATGAGGAGACAAAACAGAATCTTCTGCTGACGCTCAGCCCGACGGAGACGCGGGAGCTGGAGTCAACGGGAGAAACAGAGAGAGCAGAGGATATCGTGAACGGTTTTCGCTTTGAGCCCTGCGATGAGATGGTATACTGCGTCGGATAGGGAGTGAAGCTGCGTCGGAAACCCGGTTTGGACGGAGAGGTTCTGGGAAGCCTGAAGCATGGCGGCTTGTAAACGAATCAATGGCGGAGCCTGAGACGCCTCATAGCTTCCCCACAATAGATCTGCGTATTGAAAAGCGAGACAGCCCTAGGGCTGTCTCGCTGATTGTTTTGATTGCTTGATGCAGGGATTTCAATGGTGTCATCCCTTGTTCAGTCAGTGGATCCAGGCGCCGCTGGCATCGACACGGTAGCCGTCCGGCGTCATTTCGCCTGCATACATTGCTCCTTGCGGATGGGATGGAGTTCCCACCGGCTCCAGGTAGTACCACTTACCGTTGCTGAGCTGTTTCCAGCCGGTCATCATTTTTCCCAGCTCCGCACCCTTTGCTTCGCTCAGGTAGTACCAACGTCCGCCGGCGGAAAACCAACCGGTGCGGAGGTAGCCGGCTTCATCGAAGGCGTACCATGCGGTGCCGCCGCTGTAGGGAAGCATCTTCCATTCGTTCTTCGGATAGGAGCCGTTGCTGTAGCGGAACCAGAAGCCCTTTGCATCCTGAATCCAGCTGCCGCTGTTCCGGGAGCCGATAGGATTGCTGTTCGCAGCCCTCTGTCCGCCGGAGGAGCCGCCGGAACGGCCGCCGGAGTGCCCGCCGGAATGTCCGCCGGAAACTTTGGACCAATGGGCGTACACAGTCTTGTTCGCACCGAAGGTGTGCTGCCGCTTGATTTCCGTTCCGCCCTGCGCTGCGGTGAACCACCCCTCAAACAAATAGCCGCTGCGGGTCGGAACAGGGAGATGGGAGAGCTTTCCGTCGGTTCCGGTTGTCATCTCGGCAGGTTCCACGGTTCCGCCGTTTGCATCGAAGCGGATCCGATAGCAGCCCGAGGGAAGAGAGCCCTTCAAGGTCCACTTTGCGTAGAGGGTCATGTCCTGTGTGACGCGGTCGTTTGCAAAGTTCCAGGCATTTCTGCACGCTGCATCCCGGTACCATCCGCCGAAGTCATAGGACGCATCGGTTGGAGCTGCAGGCGCTGCGATGGCTGCGCCGGAGGCAGCGGTTAGGTCTGACGGCGCAATTCCGCCGTGTCCGTTTAAGTCGAAGCGAACGGTGTGCGTGTTGGCAGGCGGCGTGTCGGCGCGTCCCACAATGAAGGGAATTTCCTGAATGTTTCCGGCGTAGCTGGTGTGTTCAGGGCGCGCTTCCTCAAGGAACACCCGGAGCGTGTAGGATGCGCCGTCCCTCAGCCCATGGGGAATGATAACCTCCGCTTCATGGTCATCAGGATTGGCTATTTTTCCGTAGAAAAGCACCGTTTGGTTTTGATCAAGCAGCATGGCGGAAACCTGGTTTGCATACTGCATTGTGCCTCTGCCGGAGAGGGAGAGATGGATGGTTCCCCCTGCCGCCGCTGAAATAATTTCAGCAGGATTCGTGCGTCTTGCCGTGAAGCCGCCGTTGTCGGTGCGAAGTGTCAGGGTCCATGCGTTGTGCTCGCCCGTGGGAGTGACCGTTTCAGAAAAATCCTGGTGGGGGTTGTTAAGCAGCTGGGCAAAGAGTACGGACTCAAGCTTCAGGTTGAAGGCGGGGCTGATCCCGGCCCCAGGGTTATTGGAACCGTGCTCATAAACTAATCCTTGTTCATCCACCACACCAACTTTCTCAGTACTACCCGTCCTTGGAGAACGCAGCCAGAATCTATGGATGTGATCTTCGTCGTACGTTTTTTCTCGATCTTTGACAGGGTCACTCGTCTGTGAGTAGCCGTATGCCGGATGCTGAGCCTCTCTGGCGTCGAGGAGAAAGAGCTTATCTCCTGCGTCGGAGAGCCTGCCGTAGCTCAGACCATTCCATGTCTCAGGCCACTGGGCATGGGAGGAGGGGTCCTTACTCAGGTGGACGGCAGCCTGCTCCTCCGGTTGAAAGGTACTTAAAAGACCAATCTCCTCATTATTCAGATAACGCCGAAGCGAACTATCCTTCCACACGTTGCTGGGGGTTGCACGAAGTTCGTTGAATTTTTTATCCTCAAGTATAATGTCACAGTCTAAGAACATGGTGGTTCCGCCGAAGTCCGTGGTCTTTTTGTCCAGGACGCGAAACGGGATGGCATTGGCTCTTTGCTGTCCGAACAGAATCCGGTCTCCTTCCCAGGGGCCATCTTGCGGCTTCTCCGGGTTTTGAATTCCCAGATCGTTTCCAATGTTTACGTTGACCGACCGCAGTTCCCGTTCGGCAGCCTGTGCTGTCAAGGACTGCACTGCGGAAAGAGAAAGGGCCGCGGCAAACAGCAGAGCGGTTCTCTTGTTCCATTTTCGCATTCGGTTCATAGATCTCTCCTTTTTTGGTTATTTTTTCAGCTGAAACCACGGAAGCAACAGATTTTCACATGAAAAAAAGCCGCTGCCTTTGTGGTTGTGGCTTTTTGCTGAAAAGAACAGAGTGGTAGTTTAAGACCCTCCTTATGTCAGGCGGAGGCTCTTCCGGATCAAACGGATTCCCGGCGAAAAAATTTTACTTGATTAATGAAAAAAAGGCAAGAATTTTTTCGAGAGGGGGAGAAAGCAGAAGAAGAGGAGAAGAGGAGGCGGGGAAAAAGAGGAGGCGGGGAAAAAGAGGAGGCGGGGAAAAAGAGGAGGCGGGGAAAAAGAGGAGGCAGGGGAGAAGAGAAGGAACAGCAATTTGTTCGTGACAAAGCATAAGGTTTCTGCTATAATAGACAGCGCTTGCCGCCGGAAGGGAATGCGCAGGCAGGCTTTGGAGAGTTACCCAAGCGGTTCAAGGGGGCGCACTCGAAATGCGTTAGGCCGGGTGACCGGTGCGTGGGTTCGAATCCCATGCTCTCCGCTTTTATAAAACCTCGGAAATACGCTGTTTCCTCAGTAAACATGCGGTTTCCGGGGTTTTTTGTTTACTGAAAACGGATCACAGAAACCGGAAAAAAGTACATCGAAATGGTGCATTTGTCACACGTGTGACAGATCAAATTATTATCTGCTCGAAATGACCAGTTATTTTTTTTGTCTGCCGCTCCTGCTCAGTGTCAATGATATTGCGGTAGACCCTTTTCATAACGTTGTCTGAGATCCATCCGCCGCGCTGCATGATATACTGATCTGGAATTCCAATCGCGTGCATAATGGAGGCGGAATAGTGCCGGAGATCGTGGAAGCGGAAATGCGGGCAGCTAGAGGCGCGAAGCGCTTTGCGGAAGCGACCTGAGAGTGCTTGCGGCGTGCAGGCAATAATTCTGCCATTAATTCCTTTCATTTTTTCGATTACAAACGTAGGCATTTCAATTTTCCTGTAACTCCCATAGGTCTTAGGTTGCTTGACGATCCAGTCTCCAAAAGAATTAACTACGCATGCCTTGCTTACAGTGATAGCGTTCCCGTTGATATCTGACGATTCGAGCGCACAAATCTCTGATCTACGGAGCGGACCAAAAGCGGCGAGCAGTACGGCGATCTCCAGCTCCTTATCCGTGATGACTGACAGCAACTGCTTGATATCTTGGTCGGACGGGCAGTAGGTGTCCTGTCTTTTTTTTGCCGGCAGCGTGACTGAGTCTCTGTAGTCGGGATTAAAAAGCAAAATGGAAGATTTTACAAGCATATAAGCATTGCGCACTGTTTTAGGTGATAAGCCGCGTCCCGAGAGATCGCTGATCCATAGTTGCATATCTTTGGTGCTAATGCTGCTAAGATCGGCTTGTCCAATCACCGCTCCGGAGACATACTGATGCAGTATTCTCCCATACCCTACGATAGTAGACGGAGAGAGGACATCCTCTTTCGCATCAATATACCTCCTGACAGCCTCTGAGAGCGTCAGAGAGCGCTTCTTTTCTTCCGGACAATTAAGTAGCCATCGAGAGTATAAATACTCCGCTTCGGCGCGTGTGCGCCCTGTAAAAGACTTAAATTTTCGCTTCCCGTCTGGACTCACGGAAACAACTTTTTGGATGCGGATGTTTCCGGACGGGAGCTGACCTTTTGCTTTTCTTGCCATAGTATCCTCCTTTTTGGGTACAAAAAGAACACCCTTTTGACAGGATGCCCCGAAGATGATACTATGAGCTTGTTCGGGCTGATCATCTTCGGATTATCAGTTTCATTCCGCCCTGGTGTTGGTAGCACCTGGGCGGTTTTTTACTTTTTCAACACATCTTGTCGTCTATTAAGTGTTTGAATAACAAACCTGCTGCGTGGCTGTCAGAGGATGCGCTATGCGCGTTTTTATTGTCTCGAATACCATAATAATCACACAGCGTTGTTAGTTTATAATCTTCCACATCACCATCGTCCTCTATATCTTCATAGATTCCTTCTTGCACGTTCCAACGCTGTGAGCCTTCTTTTATTAGTACACGACTGGCGAGGGTCAAAGTGTCGTAGTATTTTCGTTTTTTTATTTCAGTAAAATCATATCCCGAACAAAATAAGAATTTTAAGTCAAAAATCAAATTGTGACCAACAATAGGGAGCTCTCCGATAAAATCCGATAAGCTATCAACTATGTTTTCGAAACAAGGCGCATCTTGAACTTGTTCGTTTGTAATGCCATGAATAGCTATAGTTTTTTGCGGAATTTTACACTGTGGGTTAATATATGTATGTAACTCTTTTGCAGGCTTCCAGTTTTCAAAACGAACAGCTGCGATTTCTACAATTCTATTTTTGCTAGGGTTCAAGCCTGTTGTTTCCACGTCAACAGCAACAAAGTTTTTAACCATTTCAAGATTCGTGAGTTTTGTAATGTTGGTAAATTTGATTTCAGGCAAATCTTCTAAGTTCAAACGAGGGTGCGAGGCGTTGTTGATCTTCAACTCTTCACTTGGAGTTTGTGTGAGAGTACTAGATGCAATGCCAGCGCATTCTTTGATCTTTTTATTTTTTCTTTTAATTCCCCACAGAGCAATTGCAATGGCTAAAGAAATTGGTGCAATTCTCAGTGAATCAAATGTCCATGCGCAAATTGCTGAAAGAGTTGCTAGCAAAAACAAGATGGATAAAATCTGCCAAATAGAAAGACCTGCTTCAATAGGCGCTTTGAAATATTTTACACAAGCATTACGGATAAAATCTAACTTTTCTTTAAATCTTGAAGTCATTAAAACATTCTCCTTAACCGTCTATGTGCGCTTCCAATTCTATTTCCTGAACATCATCTTTTTCAAAATCCCCGGACTGTATATGCTTTAGCGCATGTTCGTAAGCATCTTTTAGCATAAGTGAAGATAAACGACTGTTCAAAAAAATAGAATAGCTCGAATCTTCATTTTTAGTGATAGCCTCTGCTTGCTGCGTGGTTTTAAAGTCTAATAAGTGAACGTATACTTCATTCATTTTTTTCTTTCCTCTTTAAGGCAAGAAGCATTTGATGTATGGTGCGTATATCTTCTGGAGAGGAATCTTTCGCTGCGTCAAATAATAATCTTAATTCTTTATTTTCAAATACTTTTTGTGCTACTTCGGCAGTCTCCGGATTGAAGTAGTAGCCGGTATTTGGGATGACTGTTGTTTTGGTGCTCCTTCCGAGCAAATAGTCCATGTCAACATTGAAAAAATCAGCAATGGCTTCGAGTGTTTCATAATCTGGTTGCCTTGCACCAGTCTCGTACATTCCTACTCGACTTCTAGAAATGTGTAATTTTTGTGCCAACTCTTCCTGAGTAAGGCCACTAGCTATTCTTAGGCTTTTAAATACATTATTGAAATCTCCCATGGCTCACCTCTTTCTTAATTAGATAGTATCACGATTCGTGAAAAAATCAAGAAAAAAATGTCACAGGTTGTTGACAACAGGAATTGCAGGTGCTATGATTCATTTGCAACGAAATGTGACAAAAGAAAGAAGGTGATAATTTTGGAAGGTTATGGGGAGCGTCTAAAGAAACTGAGAGGGAACAAAACCCTTGAAACAGTAGCTTCTGCCATTGGAATAAGCCGTTCTGCACTGGCGATGTATGAAACTGAGGAAAGGGTTCCGCGGGACGATATCAAGATTCGACTGGCGGAATACTTTAAAACAACGGTGCAAAAGCTTTTTTTTACTTAAAAATGTCACGATATGAGACATTAGGACAAACCACACAGGAAGGAGGGAAGGGATATCTTGAAAATAAAGGCATGGATTATTGTTCTGGGGGCTCTGATTCTTGCAGACCGGATTCGGAATCAGAAAAAGCTTCAGTACCAGATGGGGTTGACTGCTCAGGCGCTTGAGACACAGACGAAGATAAATCAGACGCTGATTGATATCCTGAAGCCTCGTGGACATCTTGATAGCAAGGCGCATCTATCGAAGAGCTGATGAAGTGAGGAGGAGACAATATGAAGGCGCACAACAACAACAAAAAGACCGCCATTAAAGAGCGGCGGCCTTTGGAGATGAAACCGGGAGTGTTAATTATCCTGAATCGTAGAAAGCTTTTCAGTCATTTCTTTGATGGTATCAACCATTTGTTCCGTCGTAGGTAATTTGAGATTGCCAGGAAGGAAGAAAGATGTGGATATCTAAAAAGCGGTATGAGCAGCTTGAAAAAAGAGTAGCTGACCTCGAATCAAAGGTTCAAGGCCAGCATAGAAATTCAGAATCGAGTTGCATCGAGTTTAAGTATTGGATGACTCGATTTGCTGAAGAAGATCGTAAACCACAGATTTCAAAAAATCACGATTGAACTCTAAGAGCGATGCAAGCAATATGCTTGTGACTCCGGGTTGCACAAAAGTTGCTTTATCAACGGATTGATGAAGTGAGAAAGGAGGCCACCAATGCCGCGAATCGGCCCGGCTGAAGACTGGAGCATTCGGATTAACGGAAAGGTGACAGAGGCCATGCAGCGCAAAGCACTGTCCAAGTCTGAGCTCTGCGAAAAGCTGGGGCTCGGTAAAGAAACACTTTCCCGTAAGGGTAGAGAAAAGACACTCGGAACGCTGGACTTTCTGACTATCGCTCTGATAGCAGAAGCAGCGGGATATGAGATTGACTTTGTGAGGAGAACATCATGAAAAACATTGTAAGGTTTATCCCTGTGGCAGACATCGACAGCTGCCTTGACAGGGAAACGCGGAGGCTCAGACACGAGTTGCGGGACGCGAAGGATATGAACCTGCTGTTGGGATTCATCATCATTGTGATGGCTATCGGCTTTTGCCTGCTTGCGTGAGGTAAGAACATGAATAAAAAGTATGAGTTTACAGGGGAAACCAAGACGGAAGTTCTATTCGGGGAAACAGTTGTTTTTCATCGGATTAGGGCGCTGATCAGTTTTGGAACTGTGAACGCTGGAGAAATCGGCGGATGGATTGAAAGCGAAAACAATCTTGATGAATCCGGCAATGCGTGGGTATTCGGCAATGCGCAGGTGGACGGCAATGCGCAGGTGGACGGCAATGCGCAGGTGGACGGCAATGCGTGGGTATCCGGCAATACGCGGGTGGACGGCAATGCGTGGGTATCCGGCAATGCGCAGGTGGACGGCAATGCGCGGGTATCCGGCAATGCGTGGGTGCGTGGCAATGCGCGGGTATCCGGCAATGCGCAGGTGCGTGGCAATGCGCGGGTGCGTGGCAATGCGCAGGTGGACGGCAATGCGCAGGTGGACGGCAATGCGCAGGTGGACGGCAATGCGTGGGTATCCGGCAATGCGTGGGTGCGTGGCAATGCGCTGGTGTACGGCGATGCGCAGGTGGACGGCAATGCGTGGGTTACATTTTGGTACAAAGAAGCTTTTAAGCTGACATCTACCGTTAATTTTGTTTTTAAAAATTCGTGGTCGAGCTATAGAGACTTCTTTTTCAATAAAGTAACGGGAATGTGGTCTGTCGGCTGTTTCCTTGGCACTTCCGCGGAGCTGATTGAAAAGGCTTACAAGGATTCGGAAAGGTCAGGGAAGATGTACGAAAGATACGTCAAGTTTGCAGAGAATATGCTCGAAGAAGAGGGGACGCATGAGTAAGATGCGAAAGTTGTTCCCGACGATGCACGACGAGCACGTCTGGAATTTCGTCCGGCTTGGGCTCAAGTACGAGTTCAAGAAGATCAGAGAGGCAAAGGAAGCCAGAGAGGAGCTGCGAAAGACACCGCCCACATGGCAGATGTGCCTTGAGCTCTGCGGAAACGGAGAAAAGAAAAACGCCCCGACCTTTGGCGAGCGAGGGGCGCTGATCTAAGTAACTATTAACCAATCATTTGAAAGGCTATCCACATTATACCGATAGCCGGAAAGGAAAGCAATGAAAAGTAGCACTTTGTACGAGCTGACGGGGAAGTATATGCAGCTCCTTGACCTCGCGTCTGACCCGGACACCGATTTGGGTGTACTTCGGGACACAATGGAGGGCCTTGACGGGGAGATCGAGGACAAGGCAGACGGCTATGCCAGTGTGATCGCAAAATTGCAGTCAGATGTTGAGGGTTTAAAGGGTCAGATTTCCCGCATGAGTGAAAGGAAGAGAAGCCTTGAAGCCAACATTGAACGCATGAAGGAAGCCCTTCAGGCATCCATGGAAACCACCGGAAAGCGGAAGTTTAAGACAACGCTGTTTTCTTTCAGCATTGCGAAGAACCCGCCGCGCGTTGTCGTTGACGCTCCGGAGAGCGTGCCTGAAGACTTCCTCATCCAGCAGGAACCGAAGATCGACACTGCGAGTATCAAGGAGGCTTTAAAGGGTGGAGCGGTGTACAACTTTGCACATCTTGAGCAGGGCGAGAGCCTGCGCATCAGATAAGGAGAAGACATGAAGGGTACTTACGAGGTTGAGATGAGCTTTGATGAGCTGAAGGCATTAGCTCTGCGTGAAGCTTTGGCCGACTACTGCGCAGGTGAGTACATGCCGAAGCAGGAGGTTATAAGAGCTTTTAAGGAGGCTATTGATAGCTGCGAGAACAAAAAGGTTGAAGGAGGTCAGGATGGAGAGATTTGAAATTCGCTTCCCGGCGAAAACATGGAGGTATGCGACAGATCATAGTATCACAAAGCCGCGCGTGTCGATTGAGGCATACAACACACTGGTGGACATCTGCAACGAGACTGGGCTGCCGATGTCCCGCATTGCAAGCACTCTCATTCTGGAGGCGGCAAAGCATGTCGTATACGACAGAAGGGAGGAGTAAGCATGGCTCTGCCTGTGTTGATCATCGGTAAGAGTGGTTCTGGGAAAAGCACGAGCCTACGGAACTGCGTAGGGAAGGACTTTTGTATTGTTAAGGTGCTTAACAAGCCGCTGCCGTTCAAGGGGAAAATCCCGGAAGCTGTTACAGACGACTATCGGACTGTGATGAAGAGTATCTATCAGGCAAAACAGAAATCCATCGTGATTGACGACGCCGGATATCTTATTACAAACCAGTTTATGAACGGTCATTCCAACGCCGGAGGCGGGAACGCGGTGTTTACCTTCTATAACAAAGTGGCTGATAACTTCTGGGGATTGATACAATTTATCTCCACCAAAGTGCAGAAAGACAAAATTGTGTACGTGATCATGCACGAGGACACAGACGAGGCGGGCAATACACGGCCTAAGACCATCGGTAAACTGCTAGATGAGAAAGTCAACGTCGAGGGGATGTTTACTATCGTCCTGCGCTGCGTGTCAGAAAATGGCAGCCACGAGTTTGTCACGCAAGCAGCGGACGGAGCTGTCAGCAAGTCCCCGATCGGGATGTTTGAAAGTGAGCGTATCGACAACGACCTTTTGGCAGTCGATGAGGCTATAAGAAGTTACTACGAAATGGACAAGATCACAGAGAAAAAGGAGGAGACAGTTAATGCTTAAACCACAGGGATATGAAGAGACGCGCGCGTCCGGAGATTATGAGGCTCCGCTGCTGGGAGGACATCACCTGATTATAAAGCAGGTGGCAGAGAAGGAGAGCAAGAACGGAAATCAGATGATTGTGGTGCTTTTTGACTTTGCAAAGAACGACCGCCAGCCGGATCTTTTTGCAAAGGCTTTCAAAGACGACATCCGGCCTGAGAAGAAATGGCCAATAGGCGGCACGATGTATATCCCGGTGCTTGGCTCTGATGGACAGACCACGAGAGGGTACAAAACCTTCTGCACCTGCTATGAGCAGTCAAACGACACGCAGATCAAGTGGGTGGAGGATTCCGTGCAGTGGTGCGGGCAGTTCCGCAACAAAAAGATCGGGGGAGCATACGG
Organism: Moryella indoligenes; assembly: GCF_030812885.1. Taxonomy (NCBI): domain Bacteria; kingdom Bacillati; phylum Bacillota; class Clostridia; order Lachnospirales; family Lachnospiraceae; genus Moryella; species Moryella indoligenes. The sequence continues at coordinate 6,554 of NZ_JAUSTO010000013.1, read as the reverse complement.
ACTGGTGCATGAAGTTTATCAGGGAGAAGAAAAGGTTAGAACAAAACTCCGCTGGTTCGTCACAGACGGCAAGGTTGACCCGGATAAAATTCCGAACGAGAAGTTCTTAAGCGACGCTGAGCAGGAACAGCTCAGACCGACAAGCAAGGATACTGGATTTATGGACATCCCGGACAGCGCAGATGATGAAGGGCTGCCGTTTAACTGATAAGGAGGAAAGATGAATTTTTCGGAAGACCAGCAGGCTGCACTTGAGATCATGAAAAACGGAGATAACGTTTTTCTGACAGGTAAAGCCGGTACTGGTAAAACAGCTGTACTGAACGCCTTCCTTGAGTGGGCACAGGATGAAGGAAAAAATATCATCGCCTGTGCCCCGACAGGCGCAGCGGCTCAGAGAATCGAGACGATCACGGCTTACACAGTACATCGCGCCTTCGGACTCAAGAAGGTATCAATCGTTCGTCCTCCGGCAAAAGCCAAAAAGGAGATCCAGGCAGCAGACATCATTGTGATTGATGAGATATCCATGTGCCGGATCGATCTTTTCGAGCATGTGGCAAGAGCTGTGCAGATGGCAGACGAGGTGAAACGGAAAAATGAAGAGCGGCTTGCAAGAAAACAAAATCGTGAGCCGCAGGATGTACACACACAGCTGATTGTAGTAGGAGATTTCTGCCAACTTGAGCCAGTACTGACAACAGCTGACAGGAAAATCTTTCAGGGCATTTATGGTCACAAACTCTTTGCTTTTGAATCAAAGCTCTGGGCCGGCATGGGGTTCCGTAACGCAATCCTTCGGACAATCCACCGGGTAGCGGATGATAAGGCATACGCAGAAAGCCTTAACTCAGTAAGGACGGGAGAGGATCCGTTTGTCGTAGAGTGGTTTGACTGTAACACGGCAAAAAATGCGTTTGTGTCAGAAAACTCCGTGATTCTCTGCGGGAAAAACAGCACAGCGCAGGAGCGAAACAACGAGCGCTTGGCCGGACTTCCGGGCGAGGAAATTTTCTCTCCGGCAGACATCAAAGGGGACGCAGACATTTCCTCCACCAATGCCGAATATGCACTCACTTTCAAAGAGGGTGCGCGGGTGATGATGTTGATTAACAGTCCGCTGGGTGACTATTTCAATGGCTCCTTTGGAACAATCACTGAATGCCTGGATGAAGATACTGTAAAGGTAAAAATTGAGGAGACCGGAAAGGTTGTGCTTGTCAAAAAGCACACATGGACGGTATCCGAGCCCGTAGCAAAGGAAAAGCAGGTGACTGTCACTGAGCCGGATGGCCAGACAGTGACCAAAACTGTAACTGAAATTACAGAAAAAGAGACCGGCAGCGTGACGCAGTTTCCGTTTAAGCTCGCATGGGCAATCACAATCCACAAGTCGCAGGGCATGACGCTGAAAAACGGAGTAAACCTTTATCCGGAATTTTTCGCAAACGGGCAGATGTACGTTGCCCTGTCAAGAGTGGATCGCGGAAGTAACCTATACATCAACGGAATTTTACAGTTTCAAGACCTCCGCACCTCTCCAAGGGTCCGGAAATTCTATCGGGCAATTGATAAGGAATGGGGGCAGTAATGCAGATCCAGATTGACAGCCGGGAGCACCAGTCCGAACGCAAGCGAATCGAGGCGCAGTTTGATGAACTGGGAATACAGCACTTCTGCTCAAAGCTTTATGTCGGAGACTATATGAACTTAGATAATCCCCGTGTTGTAGTTGACCGGAAGCAGGGACTCCTCGAGGTCTGCGGCAATGTCACGCAGCAGCACGAACGCTTCCGGGCGGAGCTTGTGCGAGCCCGAAAAACCGGAATCAAGCTTATTGTTCTGGTGGAAGAGCCGGGAATTCGGTCGCTTGAAGATGTCTTTTTCTGGCAGAATCCCCGCCGGAAGACAAGCCCGAAGGCGACCAACGGAGAGCAGCTTTTCCGGTCAATGCAGACGATGTGCGAGCGCTACGGGGTACAGTTCGAGTTTTGCAACAAGCGTCAGACCGGGCGGCGAATCAAAGAGCTTTTAGAGATCGTGACATGACAAAAGAAGAGATCAAGCAGGCAATCAGCATGGCAGAAGTGGTGCGGCGGTACGGGTTCCAGCCAAACAGAGCTAACTTTATCCGCTGCCCCTTCCACGAGGGAGACAGAAGCCCGTCTCTTAAGATTTACCCGGATAGCTTCCACTGTTTCGGTTGCGGAGCAAACGGCGATGTTTTCACCTTCGTGCAGAAGATGGAGAGCTGTTCCTTTGCGGAGGCTTTCCGGAAGCTGGGCGGAGATAGCCGGGCGGGGATGTCGGATGTTGCTCTGATTCGGGCAAAACGCAGGCAAACGGCGCACGAGAGACGCGAAAAACGGCTTGAGAAGGCGCGAGGCGAGTATTTGTCCGTCTGCGATAGTCTGGCGGGAATTAAGGGCACTCTGGATTCTTCTGCGCCATATTCCGAGCAGTGGTGCGTTGCGCAGAATGATTTAGCGGCCACTGCATACAAGGCAGATTGCCTGCTTGAAGATCTATTGAACCTGATGGCAGAAAGGAAGTGAGGCCCATGGACATATCCAACCCGGAAAATTTAACTGCGGAAGAGATCATGTCCACAGAGCTGTTGGAAGAGGTTTATACAGAGACAGACGAAGTGCAGCGTTTTTTGCTGATTAACAAGCTGGAAAAGAGAGCCGAAGAGCTGCGAATTCTGAGCAAGTTCAAGCAAATGGTTCGCTTACAGGAGAAACAGCTCAAGGAAATGAGAAAAGAAATAGCTGTCAAAGCTGCGACTGAGCCCGACAGCGCCAACAGCAATTCGATGTCGCTGGAATTCGAACCGGGAAACATTGTGTTTGCTCGGACAGGGCGCTGGATTGTCACAGAGAGCGGAGTCCGGGCGATAGGCTTTGCTGGAACCATCACGGCGAGCCATTATCCTATCATCGTGACTGAAAGGCTGGTGAATCGCGAGACGCACCGGGAGAAGGTGCAGGTCACTTGGAAGAAGGACGGGCGGGTGTGCTCCATCATGCCATACCGGAGTGAGATGTCGTCCAACAGCAAGATTGTGAACCTGTCAGATTACGGACTTCCGGTCACATCGGAGACCGCAAGGGCTATGATCTCATATCTCTCAGACTATGAAGCCCTTAACAACGACCTGATACCGCTCCGGGAATCTACGTCAAAGCTTGGCTGGATTGATAACGAGTTTTTGCCATACTCAGCCAAAGACATCATTTTTGACGCACATCCAAGTTTCAAATATGTTTTTGATTCTGTGCATGAGGAGGGAGATTACAACGCGTGGTTAGGACTCATGCGAAGCATTCGGGCACGAGGTCGAATAGAAGTATCCGTTTATCTTGCGGCGAGCTTTGCCAGCGTGCTGCTGCCGCTCCTCAACGTCTTGCCGTTTATCGTCAACCTGTACGGTGAAAGCGGTCGGGGTAAAACCGTTGCTCTGATGGCTGCTACCAGCGTATGGGCAGACCCCGGAACCGGAAAATATATCGTTGAGAGCACCAGCACTGTTAATTCCATGGAACAGCAGCTTGGAATCCTAAATCATCTCCCGATGATGATAGACGATCTGTCAAAAATCCGTGACAAAGACCCGGAACGCTTCCCGGAGTTGATCTACATGCTTTGCGCCGGACGCGGTAAGAGCCGCCTGATGCGAACCATGGAAATGCGCGATGTTGCGACGTGGGACAATGTCATTCTTACCAACATCGAGCGCCCGCTCTGTGATTCAGCGATGAAGGGCGGCGCCATAAACCGTGTTTTGGACATCGAGACAGAGCCGGGGGACATCTTTGAAAACGGCAATGCGACGGTCGGAATCCTGCTAAAGCACTACGGGCACGGAGGGAAACCGTTCATTGAGGCGGTAGAAGCCCTTGGCAAAGACATCCTTCAAGAAATGGTTGACAGCTACGAGCAGAAGATTCGAGACGCCGCAGAGGCAAAGGGGGAAACCAAAGAGGCAAAGCAGGTAATTCCGTTAGCCGTGCTGCTGACCGCAGATGAGATTGCGGAGCGGGAAATCTTTCAGGACGGCGTGCGGCTCGATCTGCACAAGTGCGTTGACTTTATCAAGGGACAAAATGAAGTTTCCGAGATGCGGCGAGCCTACGACCATGTGATGGATGCTGTGCATATGCAGCGCAACCGATTTGAGCCGCGAGAAGATGGCAATTATGCGGGCGTTATCTGGGGGAGTTTTCCAACAGAGGACACGGTTGCAATCATTCCGTCGGCATTAGAAGAATTGGGAAGGTTTTATAACTTCAATTCCCGGCAGTTTGTACGCTGGGCAGGTGCCAACAACTTACTTCGATGCGATAGCGATAAAAAGCGCCTTCAAAGTAAAACAATGATTGCGGGCAAGAGATACAGAACATACATTTTGAGGTTGAATAATGAAAATGAGCAATATGAACAAAATGAAAGTGAGGAATTTATTGATTATGAACAAGACGAATTGCCGTTTGACTAACGTCCCGCCCCACTGCCCCGCTCTGCCCCATCGGAAAATAAGCAATATATAAGGAAAATGAAAAAATGAAAATATGTGTTTAAGATTTAACAATCATTTTCATTTTTTATAGTCCTATAGGGAATGTAAAAAATACTGGGGCAAGTGGGGCAACACCACGGAAAGCCTTATAAACACTAGGTTTTTCGCTGCCCCGCCAGCAAAAACATTGTGGGGCTATTCAACACAACAGCGGGGCAGTGTTAATTATTAGTGGGACAGGAGATGAATAATAAGAATAGTAACAATATCTTTCAACATAATGAGTTTTCTATCCAAAAAGAGTTTTGGTTGATACTTAAGAATCACTATAACGATACCGACCAATCACAGGCTGACAGTGCCTTTGCAGAGATCAATCAGGTTTGTGAGAAGTACGGAAACAGTCAGTTTGCAATAGAGATCGGAGTGGCAGTATTTAACCAGCTTCAACTCAGATGGATGGAACTGCACAAAGGATAACAGAGAGGAGCATAGATGAGCAAGTATAAGACAGGAGACAGGTTCGTAATCGAACTGGAAAAAGAGGTTGATCCTGGGATGTTTAAGGTAAAGGGCTTTAACGCTCTGGTCTTCGATGAAAGTGGCCTTGATCGGCTTGCGAAGGTTGATGGTTCAAAGGTTGAAATTCTGGACAAGGTAGAGAAGCGATATCTTAGTGCGGTGATTAAGCCGTGGAGAGATAGGGTGATTCATATCGCGAAGATGAGTTTCAATATGGGAAAGAAAGAACATCTTTCTATCACGATAAAGGGTGATGATATTTACCTTCCCGAATTTGGCCCCAACACAATGTATCAGGGGATGGAACTTGATCGCGGATACACTCTCGAAGAGTTAGGACTTTAAGGAGAAAAGAAAATGAAGGACAGAAAGTTGTGGTTGATTGTTACAACAAGCGTAGTTGCAGTTTTGGCGTTGTTTGTAGTTTGGACGCAGAGTTGCAGAAACAGGGCGTTTTCGCTTGAGGAACAGGTGAGCACTGCTGAATCAGACATAAACATTCAGGAGAAGCGAAGAGTCGATCTTGTTTATAACCTTGTGGACAGTGTGAAACACTACGATGCACACGAAGCAAGCGTTTTGAATGAAATTGTTGAAAAGAGAGGGGATTCCGGTGGAATAGACGGCGCGGTTATGGCGATATCAGCTGTAGCAGAAGCATATCCGGAGCTAAAGGCGAACGAGAACTACAAGGAACTTATGAACGAGCTTTCCATCACTGAAAACCTTATTGCGGGGTACAGGGAGAATTACAACAAGGCGGTTCGCGAATACAACAGGCACACGAGGGCATTCCCGAACAGCATATTTCTTGGAATCCTTGGATACGAGCGAATAAATTTTAAGTATCTTGACTATTCGGCTCCGAAGGATGCGCCGCAAAAGCTCTTTGAGGAGTGATCGCTATGGACGTGCTGGGGATTGAGATCACAAAGAGAGAAGTCGTTGCAAGCATAGCCATAGTCGGAATTATGGCAAGCATAGGATTTTTTATCTCTGGGCAGATTGATAATTACTCCGACAGCAAACGCACTGAATACAGCAAGGCGGTACGGATAGAACGCGCAGAGTCGTTTGAGTATGGGATGCGAACACACATAGGAAACGCACTTGTGTTTGGAGAACTTACCGCTGTTGACCCTGTAGGATATCCGGGCGTTGATGGGGAGTATATAGAGATCAGCCAGACTACGGAACAGTATACGATGCACACAAGAATGGTTCCGCATACGGTAAACGGAGAAACGACATACACGACGGAGACATATTGGACATGGGATGAAATTGCGAGTGAGACGAAGCAATGCGAACAGGTTGAAATGCTGGGAATAATATTTGCAAAAGAAAAAATTTCTCCGCTTTATATGCAATACGTAGGGACGGTGAGAGCATCGTCGGAGCTTCGGTACAATTACAGCGGTGCTGCATCCGGCATGGTCGGAACGATGTTTACAAATCTTTCCGGAGGTGAAGTAGGGGAAAATTCAATCTTTTACGAATCTGACATTGATTC
>NZ_JAUSTO010000012.1:0-67532 GCF_030812885.1 Moryella indoligenes | reverse complement strand
AGAAGAGTTTGAAATAGTGTCTTGATGGAAAAAGAGAGGGCGGGATGTCCTGCCCTCTTAATTCTGCTTCTTTCCGTAATACTTTTCCCACAAATGTGGGGGAGCTAAAAAACATATCTGTCACACGAAAAGTCACACGAATGCTTTCAACCCTTAATTTTACGTGCATTTTAAGGGGTTCGAATCCCATGCTCTCCGCTTTTATAAAACCTCGGAAATACGCTGTTTCCTCAGTAAACATGCGGTTTCCGGGGTTTTTTGTTTCCTGAAAACGGATCACAGAAACCGGAAAAAGGAGTCTTAAAACAGGAGAAATGGTACACGTGTCACACCTGTGACTTTGTGATCTGTCCAAAGTGAGAGTGGGTAAAAAGCTCTGCCTTTTTAAAACTAGTATTAAATACTGCTTGATTTAGAAAATAAAATAGAATATGATTGAGCTGAGGCAAATATATCAGACTGTTGTGCCCTGCCTCCGGACACAGCGCAGAGACGGGAGGTAGCTGTGAATTTTAAAATCAAGGATCCGGGGAGCTTCCTGACACATTTTATTGCAATGCTGCTGTCAATCACGGGGCTGGCGCCGCTTTTATACCGCGTGGCGCAGCATCCGGGCCGTGGAAAGCTGGAGGTCTTCCTCATTTTTTCCGTGAGCTTTATACTTCTCTACGGGGCGAGCTCCGCCTACCATTTCTTTGATATATCCCCGCGGGTGAACCGCGTGCTGAAGAAGCTGGATCACATGATGATTTTTGTTATGATTGCCGGAAGCTACACGCCGGTGTGCCTTGTGGCGCTGGGAAATCGCACCGGCTGGCTCATGCTGCTCGCGGTCTGCGGCATTTCCCTGCTCGGCATGCTCATGAATCTTTTGTGGATCGGCTGTCCTCGCTGGGTGTCCTCTGTAATCTATATCGCACTGGGCTGGGTGTGCGCCTTTTCTCTCACAGAGCTTGTGCGGGTGCTGACCACAGCGGAATTCATACTGCTGCTCTCCGGAGGAATCATCTATACGATAGGAGGCATCATCTATGCTCTGAAGCTGCCGCTGCTCGGCGGGCGTTTTCGCTATTTTGGAAATCATGAGCTCTTTCACGTATTCGTGATGGCGGGCTCTGCCTGCCACTACGGGATGATGCTGTTGCTTGCCTGAGCATGTTCTCTATGATTCTGAAATGAATTCACCACTGAAACAGTCTTTGCGGGAAAAAGCACAGCCGCTGCGTCCAAGATGGACGCAGCGGCTGTGCTTTTTCTTACTCTGCCATTGCTGTGATTACTTCTCGCTCATGTAGGGGTAGACGACTGCCGGAGAGGGAGAGAATGCCTCCTTCACCGCGTGGGCGCTGACCCAGCGGAGGATATTCAGCATGGTTCCGGCCTTATCGTTTGTGCCGGAGGCTCTTGCGCCGCCGAAGGGCTGCTGGCCTACCACAGCGCCGGTGCACTTGTCGTTGATGTAGAAGTTTCCGGAGGAGTTCCGGAGCGCCTTCTCCATCTTTACGATCACCTGGCGATCCTGGGCGAAGATGGCGCCGGTCAGAGCGTAGGGCGATGCGGTGTCGCAGATATGCATGGTCTCATCGAGCTTGTCGTCGTCGTACACATAGACGGAGACGATAGGTCCAAAGATCTCCTGTACCATGGACTCGTAGAGCGGAGAGCTGCAGCGGATCACGGTCGGCTGAACAAACCAGCCCTTGCTGTCGTCGTAGCTGCCGCCTGCGATGATCTCGCAGTCGGGGGAAGCCTTCGCGCGGTCGATGAAGCCCTTGCAGGTCTCAAAGGAAGCCTTGTCAATCACCGCGCCCATGAAGGTGTCAAATTCCTGTACGTCGCCGACCTTCAGGGAAGCCACCTGCTCCTTCACCTTCTTCTCGACCTCCGGCCATATGCTCTTCGGAACAAAGACGCGGGAGCAGGCGGAGCACTTCTGTCCCTGATACTCGAAGGAGCCGCGGACGATCGCTGCGCAGAGCGGATCAATATCAGCTGTGTTGTGTGCAAAAATGTAGTCCTTGCCTCCGGTCTCGCCGACCAGTCTCGGGTAGCAGTGGTAATTCGCGATATTCTCGCCGACCTGCTTCCATACGCCCTGGAACACGCCGGTGGAGCCGGTGAAGTGGAAGCCTGCGAGGTGCGGATCGCTCAGAACATACTTGGAGACATCGCTTCCGGAGCTCGGGATGAAGTTGATGACGCCCTTCGGCAGTCCGCAGTGCATGAGCAGCTTCATATAGTAGTAGTTGGAGAGCACCGCGGTGCGGGACGGCTTCCAGAGTGCCACATTTCCTACGATGGCGGGAGAAGTCGGAAGGTTGCCGCCGATGGAGGTAAAGTTAAAGGGAGAGATGGCGCAGATAAAGCCCTCCAGCGGACGGTAGTCCTGACGGTTCCAGATACCATCGGAGCTTGCGGGCTGCTGCTTGAAGATCTCCTGAGCAGACCAGACGCCGAAGCGCAGGAAGTCTGCGAGCTCTGCGATATCGATCTCTGCCTGGAACGCAGTCTTGGACTGTCCCAGCATGGTGGAGGCGTTCAGTACCTTTCTGTAGGAGCCGGTGATGCAGTCAGCAGCCTTTAAGAAGATTGCGGAGCGGTGCTCCCAGGGCATGGTTTCCCACTCCTCCTTGGCGGCGAGCGCTGCCTCGATCGCGAGCTTCAGCTCTTTCTCACCGGCCATGCAGCACTCTGCGATGATGTGACTATGATCGTGCGGCATGGTGACTTTGATGGTCTTCTCTGTGTAGATCTCCTCGCCGTTGATGATCAGCGGGATCTTTACGATCTGAGAGGACTGGCGCTGAAGCTCCTTCTTCAGCTCCTCGCGCTCCGGACTTCCGGGCATGTACCCCTTGAAGGGATCGTTTGCGGGCCTTTCAATGGTAAAGTAAGCGTTAGGCATGATGATTCTCCTTTCATACTGGTGAAATTACGCGAGTAAAATATGGAACAATTTCATGCTGCTAATATAATAACACTATATCACAATTTTAAAATTTGTAAATTTCATAATGGTATAAAATTATTAAAAATATTTTATGGGGGAATTTTTTGTAAAAAGAGGAGGTTTGGAGTGAATATAATATGAATAAATATGCAAAAATAGAACTGGGAATACATATCGGGAAATGTGAGAAGAGGAAATAATGATGTAGACAGAGCTTCATCTGAGGCAATATATCGCTTGATTTTGTTGAATCAATATAAAAAATATGGGAAAACAGGAGTTATATTGCCACTGAAGTGAATGAATTATATTTGCATGAAATATAGTTTGGGAAACATAACCCTAAGTTTAGCGCTTTTTTATAAAATCTTATTGCATTATTGACAATAATATACACTTTGTTATAATGAACTCAAGTTCGAACCTGAGTACAACGTTATACGATTCTCTTCAGCCTGATACCGTAAGAAAGCAAGATATGGGTTACAAGGAGGAAATGTATGGAAGCTATTAGCAAATTCGTTGACTGGGCAAATGGCCCTATCTGGGGCGTTGGAATGCTGGTTCTGATCGTCGGCTCAGGACTCTACCTGAGCATCGGCATGGGTTTCTTCCAGTTCAGGCATTTCAAGGATATGTGGAGCAGAATCATTGACAAGCAGGACTCTGACAGCGGCATCTCTTCCTTTGCCTCCTTCTGTACGACGATGGCCATGCGTATCGGAACCGGAAACGTGGCCGGCGTCGCGGTGGCGCTCTACAAGGGCGGTCCCGGCGCACTGTTCTGGATGGTGCTCGCGGGCATGACGAACTCCGCGGTGTGCTTTGCAGAGTGTACAGAAGCGGTTATCTTCAAGACCAGAATTGACGGTCAGTACCGCGGCGGCGGCACCTATGCTGCCGAGCGGGGACTCGGCTGGAAGGCCTACGGCGCATTTATGGCGGCAGTCATCATGATCGGCACTGGGGCATTCATGCCGGCGGCGGCTACCTACACGATCTGCGACGGCTTTGAGAACGCGCTCCACATTCCGATGGTTGTCTCTGCGGCAGTGATCGCGTTGGTTATGGCAGTGGTCGTGATCGGCGGCGTCAAGAGAATCAGCCAGGTTGCGGCGACTATCGTGCCGTTCATGACTGTGATCTATCTGGCCTGCACAATCATCATCCTCGTAATGAACATCACCCGTATTCCGGCGGCGATCTCCCTGATTCTTCAGTGCGCATTCAGCAAGCAGGCGCTGATGGGCGGCGGACTCGGAATTGCAATCCAGCAGGGTGTCAAGCGCGGAACTTTCTCCTCTGCCTCCGGCATGGGTGAGGCTTCTCCGACAGCTGCGGCAGCGGAGACGAGCCATCCGGTCAAGCAGGGTATGGCAAATGCGGCGGGCGTATGGCTCGACACGGTTATTGTATGTACGGCTTCCGGTATCATGATGATCCTGACCGGCTGCTACAACACGCAGTTTGGCTTCATCGGCGGCGAGCGCTTCCCGGCACTCCACGAGCAGCTGGTTACACTTGCGGCAGAAAATTACAGCGGTGTCAAGTTTGTGCAGATTGCAGTCTCGACAGTTATGGGTTCCGCAGCTCCGCTCTTTATTGCGGTAATGCTGGCGCTCTTCTCCTTCACCTGCCTGATCAGCTATTACTATGAGGCGGAGACCGGAATGATCTATCTCTTCCAGGGAGATGGCAGGGAGGCGGTTCGCAGAACGGCGACATGGGTGCTCAGAATCGGCATGCCGATCCTGATCTTCATCTGGGGAAATATTGAGAACAGCCTTGCATGGAACCTTTCCGATCTGGCGCTCGGTTTCACAACCTGGGTCAATATGCTTGTAGTTCTGCTCCTGTCCCCGAAGTGCTTTGCGGCATACAAGGATTACGAGGAGCAGATGGCAGCGAAGAAGGATCCGTTCTGGGATCCGCGGAAGTTTGACTGGAAGGGCATCGACAGAGAGATGTGGATGGATGTCAATAAGAAATATATCGAAGCGGAGTCCAAGTGATGCTCCCGCTGCGGTACATCGGCTGATATAAGAGAAAGGGAGCGCCGCCGGAGTCCGGCGGCGCTCCGGTGCGTATACGCTCACACAGGATGGACATGAAATACTCCGCAGCTGAGGCATTTTTACGCGTGATGCGCGATTCACGTTCCGACAGGGCAGGATATTCAGAGAACATGCTGCAGAGGCACTGTGCATACCTGAGAGCACAGGTCTTATCGGATCAGACGGATAGCGCCGCGGAGACGCTGTACGGGAGAGGGACTTTAGCGTAGCAGTGAGGAGAAAAATTCACAAATAATTTACTCCTGTCGGATTGTATTTTCATGCGCTGTGATGTAATATTGAACTAAAGACTAGAACGCAGTCTAGTTTGTGCTTCCGGCGGAGTCCTGTCGCGGAGTGTTTAGGAGATCTGCAGCTCTGGCCGAAGAGGGAGGCGGAAGGTCTTGGCTGAACCGATTATCTTTAATATTCAGAAATTCTCAGTGCATGACGGCGATGGGATACGAACGACGGTGTTTTTTAAGGGATGTCCGCTGCGCTGTCTCTGGTGCCACAATCCGGAGAGTCAGCGGTACAAAAAAGAGCTGGTGTTTCATCACGACAAATGTACGGCCTGCGGGCGCTGTGTCCCGGCATGTCCGAGGCACTGTAATGTGCTGGATACCTCCGGGCCGGAGCTTCGCTTCGACCGCACTGCCTGTGAGACCTGCGGTGCCTGTGAGGAGGTATGTCTCGCCTCGGCACGTGAGGTCTGCGGCGGGAGCTACAGCATGGATGAGCTGGTGAAAAAGGCTGCCCGGGACAAGCTCTTTTACGATCAGTCCGGCGGCGGCGTGACGCTCTCCGGCGGAGAGGTTATGGCCCAGGACATGGATTATGTGGAGGAGCTGTGCAGGCGGCTGCATGAGCAGGGCATACGGGTGTATATCGACACCAGCGGCTGCTGTCCCTATGAGAATCTGAAGCGCGTGCTGCCCTACACCGACATTTTCCTCTATGATATCAAGGCCATGGATCCGGAGGTGCACAGACGCTTTACCGGCGTGGACAATGCGCTGATTCTTGAGAATCTGAAGCGCTTAAGCGACGACGGAGCCGGAATTTATATCCGCATACCCACGGTGGGAGGCGTCAACGCGGACGACAGCTTTATGAATGCGCTGATTGATTTTCTGAAGCAGAACCGGATACGCGTGCAGGAGATCAGCCTTCTGCCCTACCATGATTTCGGAAAGGGAAAGTACGCAAATCTGGATCGCAGCTATGATGAGGAGCTCATGTGGGCGCCGACATCGGAGGAAATGGAACACTTTAAGGACCTGTTTGAAAAGGCAGGTTATGAGCGAATAGCGATAGGAGGATAAAGCAATGGCAGAGAATACAATTGATTTGTCGTTCAACATCACAACCCCCGAGGAGCTTGCAAAGGACAAGGATCGCGGCTGCACACCCCGTCTCAAAAGACTGAGAAAGATCAGCCATGAGACCCAGCCGCATCTGGATCTTGAGAGAGCGCTGATCGAGACTGAGGTCTACAAGCAGTACGAGGGCAAGGTCTCCACGCCGGTGCTGCGCGCCATGGTGCTGAAGGAGTACTTCAGCAAAAAGACGCTCTATCTCGGTGACGATGAGCTGATTGTCGGAGAGAAGGGGCCGATGCCGCAGTGCTCCCCGACCTTCCCGGAGATCATCTGTCACTCCGTCGAGGATATGAAGATCATGAATGACCGTGAGCTCGTGAATTTTGCGGTTACAGAGGAGCAGATCCGTCAGCAGGAGGAGATCATCATCCCCTACTGGAAGGGCAGAGCGACGAGGGATCGTCTCATGGATGCCATGACCGAGGAGTGGAGAAGCTACTACGGCGCGGGTATGTTCACAGAGTTCATGGAGCAGAGAGGCCCCGGCCACACGGCAGGCGGCAAGAACTTCTATATCTATGGCTACGGGGACTATAAGAAGAAGATTGCAAAGACCATAGATGAGCTGGATTTCCTCAGTGATCCTGAGGCCTATGACAAGCTTCAGGAGCTGAAGGCCATGGATATCTGCTGTGACGCTGTGATCATTCTCGGCAGGAGATACCGCGAGCTCGCGCTGGAGAAGGCGGCGGAGTGCAAGGATCCGGTGAGAAAGCAGGAGCTGCTCACAATTGCAGAGAACTGTGCGGTTGTTCCGGAGCACAAGCCGGAGACCTACTGGCAGGCGCTGCAGATGTACTGGTTCACGCATCTCGGTGTCACGCTGGAGCTGAACCCCTGGGATGCGTTCACACCGGGGCGTCTGGATCAGCATTTGAATCCCTTCTATGAGAAGGATACCGCGGCGGGCAGACTGGATGATACGTTGGCGCTCGAGCTTCTGGAGTGCCTGTGGGTGAAGCTCTTCAACTCTCCGGCTCCGGTCAAGGTGGGCGTCACGCTGAAGGAGTCCGGAACTTATGTCGATTTTGCCAATATTAACACCGGCGGCGTGAAGGAGTCCGGAGAGGACGGCGTCAATAAGGTCAGCTACCTGATTCTCGACTGCATGGAGGATATGCGTCAGAATCAGCCGAACTCCAATGTACAGATCTCCAAGAAGACTCCGGATGCGTTCCTGAAGCGGGCCTGCGAGATCGCGCGTCAGGGCTGGGGACAGCCGGCGTTCTACAACACGGACGAGATGATCGAGGAGCTCTTAAACGAGGGCAAATCTCTGGTTGATGCGAGAAATTCCGGCTGCTCCGGCTGCACAGAGACCGGTGCATGGGGCACTGAGGACTATATCCTCACAGGATATCTGAATATTCCGAAGTGCCTGGAGCTCGCTCTGCACAACGGCTACGATCCGGTTTCGAAGCAGCAGCTCGGCCCGAAGACCGGTGCGGTGGAGGATATGAAGTCCTACGACGATGTGTGGCAGGCCTTTAAGGCGCAGCTGGAGCACTGCATTGATGTGAAGCTTCGCGGGAATCAGGTGATAGAGCGCATTTTTGCGGAGATGATGCCGGCTCCCTTCCTCTCTATCTGCACGGACGACTGCATCGCAAAGGGCAAGGACTACAACGCAGGCGGCCCGAGATACAGCACGCGCTTCATCCAGGGCGTCGGCATCAGCGATGTCACGGATGCGCTGGTCTCCATCAAGTACAATGTCTTCGACAAGAAGCGCTTCAGCCTTCCGGAGCTTGTGAAGGCGATGGGCGATGACTACGAGGGACACCCGGAGATCTACAACTATGTCTGCAACAGGACGCCGAAGTACGGAAATGACGATGAGTACGCGGATCAGGTGATGATCGAGGCCTTCAACGAGTACAAGGATTACATCAGCGGAAGACCGACCGTGAACGGCGGAACCTACTACGTTGATATGCTGCCGACCACCTGCCATGTGTACTTCGGTGATGTGATGATTGCAGATGCGGGCGGACGCCACGCGCACAAGCCGCTGGCGGACGGTATCTCCCCGACCAAGGGCGGCGACACCAACGGGCCGACCTCTGTCGTGACCTCCTGCGCGAAGATGGATCAGCGCCACACCGGCGGCTGCCTTCTGAACCAGAAGTTCACACCGGCGGCGCTGGCGGGGCAGAAGGGCATCGACAATCTGGCGGCGCTGGTGCGCTCCTACTTTGAGATGTGGGGACATCATGTGCAGTTCAATGTCATCAGCCGCGAGACCCTGATCGAGGCACAGAAGAATCCGGAGGAGTACAAGGACCTTATCGTCCGTGTCGCGGGCTACAGCGATTACTTTAACAATCTGGATGAGAAGCTCCAGAACGAGATCATCGAGAGAACGGAGCAGGACTTCGGCTGATGCCGGAGTGGGGCACTGAGGCCGTGAAGGCGGTGCATCGCGATCTGCACTGGAAGCACGGAAGAAGGGTCGCTGCGCATTCTTTCTTATGACAAAAGGGCAGCGGGCCGATGGGAAACCATCCGCCCGCTGCCCTTTTAATGGTACACCCGCTTCATTCCGAATCAATCCGCTGCACAGAGGATTTACACCGGCGCGAGGCGATGATACACTCGTATTAGTAAGCTGATGCAATATATTATTATGCGAGAGGAGACCAGCTATGTATCGTCCAAAGCGAGATATGGAAGGCAGACCGGAGCATGCGCCGGAGACGGTTCAGAGACCGCCTGGGGGAGGCGGCAGCAGAGGGGGAATGCCCTTTTTTATGAAGCTGCTGTTGTTTCTGCTGCTCTCTCTGGCGCTGGGCTTTGTGGGAGGCGGCGCTTTCTCCATGTGGAAGCTGATGCGCTCTGAGGAGAGGGTGGCAGGCCGGGAGGAGCAGAGGCAGAAGGAGGCCGAAAAGCAGAAGGGGGGCCGGTTTACAGGAGAGGCAAAGCCGGCTGCTGCAGAGGTGATGGCGCTCTGCCGACCGACACTGTTTGACGGCATTACACTGCTGCATAGCGAGAATCGGCCGGCTGTACCGGAAGTTTCTCTGAATCCGGATTTTTCGAACGTCATAAATGCAAACCACAGTGGTCTGCAAATGAGTGAAGGGCAGCGTGAGCTGCTTGGACAGAATTATTTTCTGGTGGCGCCTTCCAGCTATGACGAATTTTTTGAGGTCTATGAGTGGAATCGCTACAGATATATTCCGAATTTTGTCACTGTGGATTCCATGATGCATACCTATCATCTGTATTTCATGCGGCTCATGAAGAACACAGAGCGGGAATACCTTGCACCGGAACTGACCCGGCTTTCTGCTGACATGCTGGAGAGGAGCGGCGCACAGCTTGAGACGCTGCGAGGCACAGAGTGGGAGGCAGCTGCAAAGCTGAACACCCTTTTCTTCGGCGTAGCTTCTGAGCTGATGGAAGCGGGAGGAGACATTCCGGCGGAGCTGCGGGAACAGGTGGAGGAACAGCTCAATCATGTGCGGGAAGCAGACGGGATATATCCCTCCCTCACGGGAGACCCCGAAGATTTCTCCCAGTATATGCCGCGCGGATACTATGCGGGCGATGTGCAGCTGGAGAAATATTTCCGGGCGATGATGTGGTATGGAAGGCTGAACTTCGCGCAGAGCAAGGAAGTGCTTGACCGCGCCGCGCTTCTTATGACGCTTGCCCTGAGAGAGAACGGGCTTTCCGGCTGGGAGAGCCTTTATACCGTGACGAGCTTCTTCGCCGGAAGCAGCGATGACAACGGATATTATGAGTACGAACCGCTGATTGAAGCTGCATATGGAGAGCAGGCCGAGCTCACTCAGCTGATCGGAAATGAGCAGGGCTGGAGCAAGTTCCACGAGCTGACAAAGATGGCAGAGCCGCCAAAGATTAATTCCGTATTTACAGATGAGAGAAATACCGGAGAGGCGCAGGAGAATGTTCACACCCTTATCAACCGCACTCTGCATGATAGAAATACCGGAGAGGCGCGGGAGAATGAGATACGTGGCTTCCGCTTTATGGGACAGCGCTTTTCCGCAGATGAGGTGATCCTTCAGAAGCTGATGTATAACGAGGTGCAGGAGATAAACGGAGAGAAGAGAGATCTGCCCTCCGGGCTTGATGTTCCGGCGGCCTTTGGCTCAGATGCGGCACTGAATATTCTGAGAGCAGCAGGGGAAGACCGCTTCCCCGGATACACGGAACATATGGAACGGCTGCGCAGGGATCTCGCTGCGGCAGGGGATGACTTCTGGAACGCAAGTTTGTACAGCCGCTGGCTGTATACGCTGCGTCCGCTGCTGGAGAACAAGAATGGTGGCTACCCGCTCTTCATGCAGAGCGAGGAGTGGAACAGGAAGAATCTTCAGAGCTTTCTCGGAAGCTATACGGAGCTGAAGCACGATACTGTGCTGTACGCAAAGCAGGTGATGGTGGAAATGGGAAGCGATGATCCGCCGCTCCTGGATGACCGGGGCTATGTGGAGCCGGAGCCGGAGCTCTGGGGCCGCCTTTACACGCTGTCAGAGGCGACGGAGAGCGGACTGGAGCGCTATGGGATTCTCGGCGAGAGTGATAAAAACAATCTGAACCTGTTGAAACAGCTGATCGGGCAGCTCCGGACAATCTCGGAAAAGGAGCTTGCGGATACACCCCGGACGGATGCGGAATATGAGCTGATCCGAACCTACGGGGGCCAGATCGAGCATTTCTGGAGAGAAGTATATCAGGAAGAAGCGGAAGCAGCGGGTACAGGTCTATATACACGGAACTTTCCGTCGGCCCTGATCACCGATGTAGCGACCGGCTATGGCAGAGTTCTGGAGCTTGGCACCGGGGAGTGCGCATGCATCTATGTGCTGGTACCAATAGACGGCTCTCTCCGCATTGCGGTGGGAAGTGTCTACAGCTACTATGAATTCCCGTATGACAGGCGGCTGACCGACGAGGAGTGGCGTATTATGATGGGACTGCAGCAGGATGCATCCGGAGTCTACCGAAACAGTGGGCAGCTTTCACAGCCGGAGTGGACGCAGAGCTTTACCCGTGACTGGAACTGGTGAGATGAGACGGGCAGAGAGCCGGCAGCGCGGGTGCAGAAGGGCTGCTGCGGGAGTGTTCGCAGCGCTCCTTCTCCTGCTGCCGGCATGGCTGCTTTCAGGCTGTACTGCTGTTGTGCCGCGCAGGGAAGCAGCACAAGCTGCAGAACGATCTGCGGCACAGGATATCATGCAGGCGGATGCCGCTGTGCAGAAGCTGCTGATGGAGCGTGAGACTGACGCTCTGCTTCCTCCGTGGATACAGTGGCATGAAAAGGAGCTGCGAATTTTACCGGGGGAAGGACAGGAGGGGACGGCAAAACTCCATCAGCAGCGCTTCTCTCTGTATCTGCACAGGGACGGAGCGGAGAGGGCGGCGAAATATGATGCTGACAGCAGCCTCCGCCTGAATTCGGGCGAGGGGGATAGCTGTATCTTTGAGAGCGAGAAGAGCTGGAAGGTATCGGATATGCAGCTTGGAGATATAGACGGGGACGGGCAGCCGGAGCTGCTCCTTTTGGTCTGGAAGCGGGGAAGCTTCGGAAATCACTTGCCCTTCTGGATAGAAAAGAATGATGAGGATTACTCCCAGCATGTCTTTATCTATCGCTTTGAGCAGGGAGCGCTCCGCTCCATGTGGATGTCGTCGGCCAGCAGCATTCCGATCCGGGATTGGAGTCTCGATGAGAGCGGAAGACTGTCCGTGCAGCAGCCGGATGGGAGAGAGAGCTACTTTGTGTGGAGCGGATTTGGGCTGAAGCTCGTGGAAGAGGAAAGGACGGAGACAGAGCTTGCAGCAGCAGGTGTACCGCGTGGTGAGATGCCCGGTCGGAACCCGCTGCTGCATGCGGGTTTCAGAGAGCAGAGCAGCAGACTGACTCTGCTCGCGGTCGGCGACAATCTGATTCATGCCGGCATTTACAGGAATGCCTTTGACCCGGAGACAGGCAGCTATGACTTCTCCCCGCTCTATGCGCATGTCCGCGAGCGGATTCAGGAATATGATTTGGCAGCAGTCAATCAGGAAACGATTTTTATAGAGGACAGGAGCCGTTACAGTGATTTCCCCAATTTCGCCTCCCCGGTGGAGGTCGGAAGCGCACTCGCCGGGGCAGGCTTTCAGATCGTCACGGCTGCAAATAATCACAGCCTCGATCAGGGAACAGAGGGGATAGAGGACACACTGCAATTCTGGAAGAATCATCCAGAGGTCTGCGTGCTAGGTCTCCATGAGTCGGAGAAGGAGGCGGGAGAGATCCGGTATCTGAGGAAAAATGGGATCTGCCTCGCCCTGTTTAACTACAGTTATGGGCTGAACGGCAGGCGGCTGCCCGAGGGAGAGGAGTGGAGGGTTGATCTGCTTTCCGAAAAGCAGAAGCTCCTTGAAGCACTGGCAGTTGCGGAGCGCGAGGCAGACCTTTCGATCTGTTTCCTGCACATAGGAGAGGAGTATGCCCCGGAGCCTACGGAGGAGCAGAAGGCCTGGATACGGGAGCTGGCAGATGCAGGAGCAGATCTGATACTCTGCACGCATCCGCATGTGCTGCAGCCCTATGGTAGAGTCAGAACAGAGGCCGGGAATACCGCAGTGGTGTTTTGCAGTCTGGGAAATTTTATCTCAAATCAGGACAGACCGGAGACGGTGCTCGGGGGAGCTGCGAGCATTACGATTACAAAGACCTGGGATGAAATGGAAGCAAATGCAGCATCAGCCGCAGCCTTGGATGTGACTGATGCAAAAATGCAGCAGGAGAAGCAGGGGAGAACAGTGGTCTCAGAGTATGAACTACTTCCGCTGATCTGCCACTGGGGGAAAGGAAAGACCGAGGTTTATTTTCTTTCGGACTACACAGATGAACTTGCAGCACAGCATGTTATCAGCAGGCGCGGAGAAGCGCTCTCGCTGAAGAAGCTGTGGGAGAGCTTTGAGAGATACCGGGAGAAGCAGGAACTGCATTTCTGAGCCGCGAACGCACAGAGGAAAGGAAGAGGGGAATGGGGAGAAAAAACATAACCAAGGCAAAGATCACAAAGGCGGCCTGGAAGCTCTTCAGTGAGAAGGGCTATGAGGCCACGACAATTGATGATATTGTGGCGCTCTCAGAGAGCTCAAAGGGAAGCTTTTATCACTACTTCAGCGGGAAGGATGCACTGCTTGCCTCTCTGCATGAAATCTTTGATGCAAAGTACGAGGAAGTCATGCAGACACTGGATCCTGAGATGAACAGCTATGATAAGCTGCTCTATCTCTGCTACTGTGTACACGACATGATAGAGCAGGATATTCCGCTGGGATTGCTTGCCTACCTCTATTCCTCGCAGGTGGTCACGAAGGGGGACAAGCATCTTCTGAATCAAAACCGCTTCTACTACCGCATGGTGACCCATTTGGTTGACGAAGGGCAGCGGCGCGGCCAGATCATCACCAGCATGCCCTACTATGAGGTTGCGCATCTCTACTCCATCTGTGAGCGGGCTATCATCTATGACTACTGCATTTGTGATGGAAGCTACTCTCTGGGAGAACAGACGCGGAGGCTCATGCCTATACTCTTCGGTCATGTGCGCGTGCCTGAAGCGGGGGAAAAGCGTCCGGCGGAGGGCGACGTGTGAGGTGATTCCCGCAGAAGGAGTGCGGAAATGTAAGTGAGGCACAGGCTAAAACAGGACGAAGGAGAAGGCATATGATTTGCAAAAATTGCGGGGAGTCGCTGCCGGACGGCGCGAAGTTTTGCACAGAATGTGGAAAACAGCTGGAGGAAGCGCGGACAGAGGATGTAGGAGGCGCTTACGCAAAGGGTACAGATGCAAAGAAAGCGCCGCTTGATAAAAGTCCGACAGTCTGGATTGCGGCAGCAGCTCTGTGCGTTATATTTGTTGCCATCGGAGCAGTGGCAGGTATGAATTATTTGAAGTCCGCCATGAGCAGACCCTCCGGAACCTTGGCCAATGTGGGACGCGGTCAGAGCGCTCCGTCCCGTACCTCCGGCGGCGGAGCTTCTGCGGCGAGTCAGGGGAGCGCGGAAGAGAGACAGAGCGCTGTGGGAGAGAGTCCGGAAGAGCAGCCGGGGACACAATTTGCGTTCAGGCAGCTTACGGGGGAAGAGGAAAGCCTGAAGAATCAGATTGTGGGCTGCAATTCCGGTGTGAATGATACACTCAGCCTGGACAGCTATGATGATAACTATGCGCCCGGCGCGCGCAATGCGGAATACACCTGGGATCAAAGTGTGTTCTATGCACTGGAGGGATATGAGAATCACAGTGGCTATGCCAATAAGAATCTGTGCACGCTGATGAGGAGGCAGTGGATCAGACAGGCCACCGGCAATAAGATCGAATATGAAATTTATAAAAATCCGTATTCCGATGTCATTAACAAGATTATCAGTATTGAGTACCTGAATCAGGGGCTGGAGGTCATGGAGTATTACTACACAAACGATGCGAAGGTGAGCTTTGTGTACAAGTACTATACGGATAATTATGTTTCCTCTCATGCGACGCCGGACAAATCCGGTGAGAGATTTCTCTTTCATAACGACTGTCTCGTCACCTGGCGCATCATAAATGGAAGTGATATCAGAAACCATATTCTCGGAGCCGCTGAGGCAAGACGGATGAAAAATCAGTTTAATTCCAGGACTATGATCTATTACAGCTCGCTGTCGGAGGCAGACCGGGCAAGCTTTGATGCAGCGGAGAGAAATATCATCAATGCGGCGTATAATACCTATCAGCTTGTACAGAATCAGGAGGGTATCACGCAGATCAAGGGAAATGTGTTCGATTCGGCGGGCAATCCTGTGGCAGGCAGTCAGGTGACACTGTGCACCTCGGACTTCCGGGGAGCTCTTTATGATGCCACGACGAACGGAAATGGTGAGTACTCGATCAATGTTCCCATGAGGGAATACAGCTATAATCTGAAGATATCGCAGGCGGCACACAAGGACTGTCTCCTGTATGCACTGCATACGGGAGACGGCGCACTGGAGCTCTTTGTTGACAGTGCTTATCTGTTTGATGTAAATGAGGACAAGGCCGGAGTGAGGGTGATACTGGGAGATGCACTCAACTATAATACCAGTGGCAGCGGTATGCAGCCGCTTTCGGGCGCCGAGGTGAACATCAGGGAGGGACTCAATAATCGCAGTGGAGATGTCTTCTCGAGCCTGGTTTCCGGAGTGGATGGAAGCGTTGAGCTCAGCCTTCCGACCGGCGGATATACCATGGAGGTTCAGGCGCCGGGTTATGAAAACATGTACTATGACTTTATCGCAAATGCGTTCAAGGATATGAATGTATATGAATTCTACGCGACACCGAAGATGAACAGCGGTGAGTACAGAGTGGTTCTGAGCTGGGGAGAGCGCCCGTATGATCTGGATTCGCATCTCTTCTCGGTGGTGGGCGGAAGAGCAGATCATGTCTGGTACTGCAATATGCGCGACGGAGCGGACAATGAGCTCGATGTGGATGATCAATCTTCATACGGACCGGAGACGGTTACAATCAAGGCGTACAACAGCAATGATTATTACAAGTACTGTGTGACGGATTACACCAATCTCCGGGAATATCGCTTTGACAGCTATGAAATGTCATATTCCAATGCAAGAGTGGATGTGTATTCGGAAAATGGTCTTATTGCTACCTTCCATGTGCCGACAGCGGTACCCGGCACGGTGTGGGAGGTGTTTGAGATGCGAAACGGAAGCATCAACCCTATACAGCGCTACTATAAGGATGCGGAAAATACCGAATGGTGGCTTTATTAAGAGCAGGGAAAGGGAAGTGCTGATCAAGGGATCGCTGGAGCCTCTGGGTTTCAGCGATTCATTTGATATCATTCAGAAGGAAAGGATGAAGGAGATGCAGGAGAAGAGATGCGCAGAGGGGGCTGAAGCGGAGCAGTTCAGGGAAAGCGCCGGTGAGAACACAGATGCGGGATATATTGAGATCAGGGGTGCCTCGGAGAACAATCTGAGGGAGGTTTCGCTCCGCATCCCGAAGAAGAAAATCACGGTATTCACCGGTGTCTCCGGTTCCGGAAAATCCTCGCTCTGCCTCGATACCATAGCGGCGGCCTCCCGGCGTGAGCTGAATGCGACCTTTCCAAGCTTTGTGCAGCAGTTTCTTCCAAAGTACGGCAGACCGAAGGTAGAGCAGGTTGAGAATCTTCCGGTGACCATTGTGATCGATCAGAAGAAGCCGGCGGCGAATTCTCGCTCCACAGTCGGAACCTATACGGATATCTATGCGCTGCTGCGGCTCCTCTATTCCCGCGTGGGGCAGCCCTTTGTCGGCTACTCGGATACCTTCTCCTTCAACCATCCCGCAGGGAGCTGTGAGCGCTGTGACGGGCTGGGCTTTGTGCGGGATCTGGATATTCATAAGCTGGTGGATTTCGACAAGTGCCTGAATGATGAGGGGGTCATCAATTATCCGGCCTTTACCACCGGCGCCTGGCGCTGGAAGCGCTACGCCTACAGCGGACTCTTTGATCTGAATAAAAAGATACGCGACTACTCGCCCGAGGAGCTGGAGCTCTTTCTCTATTCTCCGCAGATACGGCTCAAAAACCCGCCCGCGAACTGGCCGAAGACCGCAAAATTTGAGGGCATCTATCCCCGCATGTACCGCAGCATCATTAATTCCAGGGAGGGAGAGGTCTACAAAAAATATCTGGATGGAATGCTTCACGAGCACAGCTGCCCGGTCTGCGGCGGGAGTCGCCTGAACGAGCGGGTGCGGAGCTGTAAGATACTGGGGAAAAATATCGCGGAGCTCTGTGAGCTGCCAATTCCGGAGGCGGCGGAGTTTGTGCAGCGCATTGAGGATCCTCTGGCGGTGGATCTGAAGCGCGAGATTACAAAACGGCTCTCTGCGCTGACAGAGATAGGGTTGGGTTATCTCTCTCTGTCCCGCGGAACAGACACGCTCTCCGGCGGAGAGGCACAGCGCATCAAGATAGCCCGCTACATCAACTCTCCGCTCACAGATATGCTCTATGTGCTGGATGAGCCAAGTGTGGGTCTGCATCCAAAGGATATACAGAATCTCAAAAACTCCCTGAAAAAGCTGAAGGCACACGGAAATACCGTGCTCATTGTGGAGCATCACCGGGAGATCATCCGACTTGCGGATCACATCGTGGATATGGGGCCGGGAGCAGGAATTTCCGGTGGGAATATCATGTATGAGGGGAGCTATGAGGGGCTGCTGCGCTCGGATACGCTGACGGGCCAGATGCTCCGGGAGCGCCTCCCGATGAGGCAGAGCTGTCGGAGACCGCGGGACTGGTACACACTCTCACACGCAGAGCTTCATAATCTCAGGGATCTCACGCTCCGGCTTCCGCTGGGGGTGCTCACAGTGATCGTAGGCGTGGCCGGATCCGGGAAGAGCTCTCTCATGGAGGCTTTTCGCGGGAGCTATGAGAGGGATCATGCGGGCAGAAATGAAATCATTATGATACAGCAGAAGAGTATCGGAATCAATCTACGCTCCACGCCCGCAACCTATCTGGAGATTGCAGATGCGATACGTGCGCTCTTTGCGAAGGAAAATCACGTGAGTGCCTCCTGGTTCAGCTTTAACTCAAAGGGGGCCTGCCCGCTCTGTAAGGGCAAGGGCATCATCGTCTCCGACATGGCCTACATGGATTCCATAGAGACTGTCTGTGAATCCTGTCATGGGAGCCGCTATTCCGAAGAGGCTCTGCGCTACCGGTTTCGCGGAAAGAATATTGCGGAGGTCATGGGGATGACGGTAAATCAGGCGAGAGCCTTCTTTCAGGATAAGATATTTGCAGAGAAGCTCGATGTGCTGATTCGTGTCGGTCTGGGGTATCTTAAGCTGGATCAGTCCATGACGACCCTCTCAGGCGGAGAATTGCAGCGTGTGAAGCTTGCGAGTCAGCTGGAAGAGAGAGGCAGAATATTTGTGATTGATGAGCCGACGGACGGACTGCACCTGAATGATATACGGCGCCTGATGGGGCTTTTTCAGCGCATGGTGGACAATGGCAATACGCTCTTTGTGATTGAGCACAGTCTGGATGTCATGAAGCAGGCGGATTATATCATCGAGATGGGGCCGGGCGGTGGAATGGACGGAGGGGACTGCCTTTTTGCGGGAACTGCGGCAGAGCTTCTGAGGAGTGGAAACAGCATCACGGCTCCCTATCTTGCAAAAGAGCTGTGAGCGAATGCATGCCGGCTATCTGGGAGTTTCATTGGCTTGGAAGAGGTGAATGGAGAATTCACGCATATATAGATTGCGCTGCACTGTTTAAGTATTATAATGATACATAAGCATCAGCGATTTACCGCGCAAACACTGCAAAGGAGGAAACTGTATGAGAAGAAAAGGGGCACTTGCGCTTATACTGACGCTTGCAATGCTGAGTACTGTGGGATGTTCCACTCCTACCACGACTGTGGAGACAACAGCTGCGGCCGGTGCTGAGACACAGCAGAGCGGGGGATCGGCTTCAGGGAAGAAGATATTCCGCTACTCGAATACAGCGGATATTACGATTATTGATCCCGATAAATGTGACTCCGTTCCGGATGCGACGGTCTGTTACCATATTTTTGACGGACTCTACCGCAATGTGGATGGAGACATCAGACCGGCTGAGGCACTGAGCTGCGATATCAGCGAGGACGGCTTAAAGTATACCTTCCACCTGAGAGAGGATGGCAAGTGGTCGGATGGTCAGACGGTGACAGCGCATGATTATGAATATGGCTGGAAACGCCTCTGCGACCCCGCGTCTGCATCGGCGACCTCCTACATCGGCGCGGTGCTGAAGAACGGCGCGGCGATCACGGCGGGAGAGGTTCCGCCGGAGGAGCTGGGGGTAAAAGCCACGGATGATTTCACTCTTGAAGTGGAGCTTGAAACTCCGGCAGATTATTTTCTCGGAATGCTGAGCATGTGTTCCTTTATGCCGGTGAGACAGGATCTTGTGGAAAAGTATGGCGAGAAGTTCGGTACCTCCGCGGACACGCAGGTCTATAATGGCCCCTTTATGGTCACAGAGTTTACAAATGGCCGCTTTGCCATGGAAAAGAACGAAAATTACTACGATGCGGATGCAATCCATCTGGACGGCATTGAGATCAAGACGGTTGCAGACAACAACACCGCGGTATCGCTCTTTGAATCCGGAGAGCTGGATCTGGTGGAAGTATCCACAGATCTGGTCGAGCAGTACAGCGACAAGGTACAGAGCTATTACAGCGGCGCCAATGATTTCGCTGGTCCAAACTTTAGAAATCCGATTATCGCCAACAAGAATTTCCGTCTGGCCATGAATTATGCAATCGACAGGGAGGAGTATAATCTCCTTGCACACAGTGGTCTGTATCAGGCAAATCAGAGGTATGTACTTCCGCAGGTGCATGGGGTTCAGAAGACCTATGGTGAGGAATATCCGCTGGAGTTCTTCCCGCTGAAGGCCGACCTTGATAGGGCGAAGGATTATCTCTCAAAGGCACTGCAGGAGCTCTCGATCTCTGATCCGTCTGAGATCAAGCTCAGGATGGTGGTGACAGATTCGGACATGGCGACGAAGGAGGCACAGATCGTAGCCAACATGCTGCAGAAGAATCTCGGTATACAGGTTGATATCAACATGGTTCCTTATGCAACCAAGAACGCCATGCTCGTTCCGAACAATGATGAGTACGATATCATCATGAGCGGCTGGGCGCCGGATTACTCGGATCCCTACAGCTATCTGGAGCTCTGGTACAGCACGAGCAGCTACAATTATCTGAATTATCACAGCGATACCTATGATGGCTTCATGGATGCCTCCAGAACGACAAAGGGGGCCGAGAGAATGGAGAATCTCTTCAAGGCAGAGCAGACGCTCCTTGAGGACGGCGCACTCATTCCGCTGCAGCTGAGAGAGGTTCGTTACATGGTACAGGAGGGGGTCACCGGTCTCAGTGCTTACTTTGTAGGATTGAACTACAACTACATGTATGTGGACAAGCAGTAAGCCTTTGTTTTAAAGTTTTGATAATTCTGACAGGGAGCGGGATGCAGATGCGGAAGCAGGCTTGCATCCCGTCTTTCAAAAGAAAGGTAGTCTATGAAAAAATATATCCTTAAGCGGGCGGTCATATCCCTGCTTACGATATGGGTTCTTGTCACCGTCGTATTTTTTATGGCGAGGATGATGCCAGGCGGGCCCTTCAATAATCCCAAGCTCACACCGGAGGCGAGAGCAAATCTTGCAGCATACTATGGCTTCGACAAGCCTCTGCTGCAGCAGTATATGACTTATCTCGGAAATCTGCTGCACGGCAACTTCGGCTATTCCACAAAGTATCCGGGACGGACAGTGAATGATCTGCTGCGCGGCAGCTTTCCCTACTCAGCGGATCTTGGCATCCGGGCACTGGTCATGGCAGTGTCATTCGGACTTGTGTTTGGCGTGATTTCCGCATTAAACCGCGGAAATCGCATAGATCTGTTTTTCGTGGTCGTGGCAGTGATCGGCACCAGCGTGCCGGATTTTATCATGGGTGCTCTGCTGCAATACTTTTTTGCCATCAAGTGGGGCTTGCTTCCCATTGCGGAGTATAAGGGACTGAGTTACACAGTACTTCCGGCGGTGGGTCTTGGTTTCTATACCATGGCCTCGGTCTCCCGCATCATGCGGGCCAGCATGCTTGAGGTAGTACAGCAGGACTATATCAAGACAGCGAGGGCCAAAGGACTCTCCGGCCTTGCAATCACCTGGCGGCATCAGATCCGCAATGCGATCATGCCGGTCGTCACAATTCTGGGGCCTACCGTGGCGGCGGTGCTCACGGGAACCTTTGTCATTGAGTCCATCTTTGCGATTCCCGGGATGGGAAAGTACTATGTTGAGAGCGTGCAGAACAATGACTACTCGATGATACTCGGAATGACAGCCTTCTATGGCGCCTTTCTGGTTTTGTGCAATATGATTGTAGACATACTCTATGGCATAATAGACCCGCGTATCCGGATATCCAAGTAGGAGGGCAGAGAATGAATATGATACAAGCAGGAGAATTCTCTGCAGAGCCGGCGGAGGATTATATCCCTACAGCAGAGGATTTTATTCATGTGGGAAAAAGCCTTGAAAAAATGGAATCGATCTCCCGGCCGAGTCTCACTTTCTGGCAGGAGGCGTGGCGGAGGATCAGGATCAACAGGGTGGCATATTTCAGTCTCTGTCTGCTGATACTATATGGATTGCTGGCGGTATTCGCTCCCGCGCTGAGCCGCTATGGCTTTGACGAGCAGGATGCCTATGCGATGAAGCAGAGCTTCTCAGGGGCGCACTGGTTCGGCACGGATGCACTCGGGAGAGATCTCTGGGTGCGGGTGTGGATGGGAGCGCGCGTTTCACTGTCGATCGGAATCATTGCTGCGCTGCTGAACAGCATGATAGGAACAGTTATAGGCGGGATCTGCGGCTACTGCGGTGGAAAGCTGGATATGATCGTGATGCGGCTCATTGATGTGATCTACGGCATTCCCTCGCTGATTGTCAATATCCTTGTGATGATGGTGCTGGGGCCGGGGGTCCGCTCGCTGATTACGGCGCTGGCCATTGTTGGCTGGGCGGGTACCTGCCGCTTTGCCCGCGGTGAGGTGCTGCGGCTGAAGGAGCAGGAATTTGTGCTTGCTGCCCGCGTAATGGGAGAGCCGATGTTCAGCATCATTATCCGCGAGCTGATTCCCAACATTATGGGGCTGCTCATCACAAATCTGGCAATGGCGATCCCGAGTGCTATTTTTCAGGAGGCATTCCTAAGCTACATCGGTCTGGGCATCTCCCCGCCGCAGGCCTCCTGGGGCGTGCTCGCAAAGGAGGGCACCAAGATGCTGCGGGTGGCGCCGCATATGCTGTATGTTCCGGCGTTTTTTATCTGCACCACGGTTCTGGCGCTGAATCAGCTCGGCAATGGTCTGCGGGATGCATTCGATCCGCGTCTTCGGGGCACGGAATAAGGAGGGAATATGAGCGAAAATTTACTGGAAGTGAGTCAGCTGAAATTTTCCTTCCATACTTATGGCGGCGTGGTTCAGTCCGTGCGGGATGTGAGCTTTCATGTAAAAGAGGGAGAGATACTAGGCATAGTGGGAGAGAGCGGCTGCGGGAAGTCCGTGACCTGCTCCTGTATTCTGAAGCTGAATCCTGAGCCGCCGGGCTTTTTTGAGCACGGCTCCATACGCTACAAGGGCGAGGAGATGGTGACAAAGAGCGCCGGGGAGATGCGGCGCATACGCGGTGCAGAGATCGGTTTTATCTTTCAGGATCCGATGACCTCCCTGAACCCGACGATGACGGTGGGACGTCAGATTGAGGAAGTACTCGCCGGGCGCAGGCTCAGAAGGGCAGAAATCCGCGAGCGAGCGCTGGAGATACTCCGAGCAGTCGGCATTAACGAGCCGGAACGGCGCTGCAGGCAGTACCCGCACGAGCTGTCCGGCGGTATGAAGCAGCGCGTCATGATTGCAATTGCCATGGTGGGAAAGCCGAGTCTCATCATTGCGGATGAGCCGACGACCTCTCTGGATGTGACCATAGAGGCGCAGATACTGGATTTGCTTCGGGATCTGAGAGAGCGGATGAATACCTCCATCATCCTGATCACGCATGATATGGGTGTAATTGCAAAGATGTGCGACCGCGTTCTCATCATGTACGGCGGAAAGATCGCAGAGCGCGGGACAGTGGATGAGATTTTTTATGAGACGGCTCACCCATACACCTCAGGCCTTCTGCATTCGATCGCGACGCTGGACACTGCGAAGGAGAGTCAGCTGATTCCGATTGAGGGCACACCGCCGGATCTCTTTGCACCGCCGAAGGGCTGCCCCTTTGCGGCGCGCTGTGCACATGCCATGCAGATCTGTTATGAGAGGGCGCCGGAGGAGATACGCTTAAGTGAGGAACATAAATCTGCCTGCTGGCTGCAGTATCCCGGAGCTCCGAAGGTGGATCTTCGAAAGCGCTACAGGACGAGGGAGACAGGGGAAGCATGAATAAGAAAGAGAGAGAAGTTCTGTTTCAGGTGGACGACCTATGTCAGTATTTTCAGCTGGGCAGAAAGAAACTGCTGAAGGCGGTAGATCACGTGAGCTTCAACATTTACCGCGGGGAGACCCTGGGACTGGTGGGAGAGAGCGGCTGCGGGAAGTCAACGACAGGTCGCTGTCTGGTGAAGCTCTACGAGCCTACACACGGGAGCCTGAGCTACCGAGGACAGGATATATTTTCACTGAAGGGCAGTGAGGAGAAGCAGTTTCATAAGAAGGTACAGATGATCTTTCAGAACCCGCACTCCTCCCTGAATCCCAGACAGACGGTGAAGGATATCGTAGGCTACGGCATGCGGCTGCACGGGCTCTGCACCGAGCGGGATATGGACGAGAGAGTAGTGGAAATGC
The DNA here is from genome assembly GCF_030812885.1 of Moryella indoligenes. Classification (NCBI taxonomy): domain Bacteria; kingdom Bacillati; phylum Bacillota; class Clostridia; order Lachnospirales; family Lachnospiraceae; genus Moryella; species Moryella indoligenes. Next base: position 43,678 of record NZ_JAUSTO010000012.1, on the reverse strand, counting down.
TGAAGAAGGTGGGGCTGAACCGGGATCATCTCTCGCGCTTTCCGCATGAGTTTTCAGGCGGACAGAAGCAGCGCATCGGGATTGCCAGAGCGCTCGCGGTGGAGCCGGAATTTGTGGTCTGCGATGAGCCGATTTCCGCGCTGGATGTGTCGATTCAGGCACAGGTGCTGAACCTGCTGCAGGAGCTGCAGGCAGAAATGGCGCTCACATACCTCTTTATCGCACATGATCTGAGTGTGGTGAAGTATATCTCGGATCGCATCATCGTGATGTATCTGGGAACCATGGTTGAATTTACCACAACGGAGGAGCTCTATGCGCACCCGCTGCACCCTTACACAAAGGTGCTGCTCTCCTCCATTCCGGTTGCGGATCCGCAGCTCGTGCGAAAGCAGAAGCGTATCATGGTGAGGGGAGAGGTTCCGAGTCCGGTGAATCCGCCGGACTGCTGCCGCTTTGCGGAGCGCTGTCCCTACGCAACGGAACGCTGCAGAGAAGCTCTTCCGAAGCTGAGAGAGGTGAGCCCCGGACATTTTGTTGCCTGCCACCAGATATCGTGATGTACGCGGCGAGGGTCAATGATGCGTTGTGACAGTGAAAAATACAGGAGGAAGTATGAAGCACAGTATTTCAATCGGCACCAAGATCAAGGCGCTGAGAACAGAAAAAAAGTATACATTGAAGGAGCTGAGTGAGAAATCAGGTCTGTCCATAGGCTTTCTCTCTCAACTGGAGCACGGGAAGTCCACAATTGCCATAGATTCTCTCGCGAAACTCGCGGAGATACTGGACGCGGATCTCTCCTCCTTTTTTACCTCTGTGCCGGCGCCGGGGAAGGATCAGCCGGTGTGCCGGAGCTTTGAGCTGCAGTGCTCTCAGGTGAGCCCGCAGATCGTCCAGTATATTCTGAGCAATAACGTGGGGGAGTTTACCTGCCTGCCGCGCATTTTTCATCTGATGCCCTTTGCGAACAGTGATCTTGGAGAATTTGAGCTGTACCAGCACAAGGGAGAGGAGTTTGTCTATGTGATGGAAGGGGTGTTGGAGGTATATCTGAACGGGCAGCACTACCTGCTGAATCCGGGGGACAGCGTGCAGATCCACTCGGAGCAGCCGCACAACTGGGTGAACCCTACCAACTGCATCACAAAAATCCTGACGATCAATTCTCCGAATCCCTTCCGCACAAACAATGAGGTGAAGCTGATATTCTGAGTGAGACGGAGTGAGTTCATGTCGCCAGGAGGCAGAAAGGGGAGAGAGCATGAAGATTCGGGAGGGCTATATTCCATATCTGGGCTATCAGACTTACTACCGTATAGTCGGAGAGAGCAGGGGCGGGAAGAAACCTCTGCTGCTGCTCCACGGAGGGCCGGGCTCCACACACAACTACTTTGAGGTGCTGGACTGTCTTGCAGAGGAAGGCAGAGAGGTGATCTCCTACGATCAGCTCGGCTGCGGGAATTCGTGGGTTGAGGGAGAACATCCGGAGCTATGGACCTACAAAACATGGGATGAGGAGCTCATGCTGCTTCGAAAGACGCTGAAGCTCGAGAAGCTGCATCTGCTCGGACAGTCCTGGGGTGGGATGCTGGCGATCGAATACCTCTGCAACTACAGACCGGAGGGGGTTCAGTCATTAATACTCTCGAGTTCGCTTCCTTCCTGCGCACTCTGGGCAGAGGAACAGCACCGTCAGCTTGCCTTTCTGCCGGCAGAGGAGCAGGCAGCTGTCCGTGAGGCGGAGCAGAGCGGGGATTACAGCGGGGAGCTGTACAAGAGGGCGGAGGCGCACTATATGGAGCTCTTCTGCGCCGGAGCGCCGACAGCGGAGAGCCCGGAGTGTCTCAGGAGACCAAAGAGGGCAGGACGGAGCGCCTATCTTGCTACGCAGGGCGAGAATGAGTTTCAGGCAACTGGAATCTTTAAGGACTGGGAGTACCGGTCGCGGCTTCGGGAGATAGAGATACCGTCCCTCATCATCAGCGGGACAAATGATCTCTGCACGCCGCTCATTGCGAAGACTATGTACGACGGGCTTCCGAATGCGCGCTGGGAGCTCTTCCCCGGCTGTCGTCACATGTGTTTTGTCGAGGACAATGAGCGCTACTGTGCGCTGCTGAATGAGTGGATGGAGCAGTACGATTGAAGCTATGCGGGGAGCGCCGGAGGCACTTTCCCGAGCAATATTTTGAATTGAAATTCTGAGAGGAGAGGGCATTGAAATGAATGAAGAGAAGCTGCTGCGCTACATGGAAGAAGCGAAAATCGACTGTTTTTTTATCGCAAAGCAGGAAAACCTGCGCTTCATCAGCGGTTTTACCGGAGCGGACAGCTACCTGCTGATTCTGAAAAACAAGTACTACTTTCTGACAGATCCGCGCTACACGGAGCAGGCTGCGATTGAGTGCCCGGACTATGAGATATGTGTCTGGAGAAAGCCCGGGAGAACCATCGGGGATGCGGTGCAGGCTCTCATGCAGGAAAATAACTGCCGAACAGTTGCTTTCGAAGCAGATCGCCTGAGCTACGCCTTCTATCAGGATTTCTCTGGGAAAATACGCGGAGAGCTCATTCCGACAGTGGATGTCATAGAGAAGATGCGCCGCATTAAGACGCCGCAGGAGATACAGTATCAGCGCGCTGCCTGTGAGATATCCTGCCGCGCGCTGGAGAAGCTTTTGCCGGAGATACGGGTGGGAGTCACGGAGAAGGAGCTTGCCGCAAAGCTTTCTCTGTATATGGTGCAGGAGGGGGCAGACACCATGCCCTATGGAAATATTCTGATTTCCGGCGCGAGAACCTCTCTTCTCCATGGCATTCCATCAGAGAAGGCCGTGGAGTACGGTGACTTTGTGCTGATGGATTTTGGCTGTCAGGTGCATGGCTACATGTCCGACATGACCAGAACTGTGGTCGTCGGAAAGGCCACGGAAAAGCAGCGGGAGGTATATGAGCTGGAGAAGCGCATGGTGGAGGATTCCCTCGCCGTCACGAAGGCGGGCGTCACCGGAAGAGAGATCTATGAGGCCTCACTGAAGGCGATCCGGGACACGGAGTATATGGGCTATCAGTATACAAACATCGGGCACGGAATCGGCCTCTTTGTACACGAGGGGCCCTTCTGTTCTATGATGGACACTGACCCGATCCCGGCGGGAAATGTCCGCACCATCGAGCCTGGAATCTATATTCCGGGCTGGGGCGGCGTTCGCATCGAGGACCAGCTCCTGGTGACAGAAGAGGGCTATGAGAATATGGTGCGTTTCACACGGGATCTGATTGAGCTGTGAGATTCAGCATTGCCGCCGCGCTGAGGATGCATACGAAGCCGATGAGATCGGCAGCTGTGAAGCGGGAGTGCAGGAGGAGGGCAGAGAGCGCAGTTGCGGTCAGCGGCTCGATTCCGGCGAGGAGGTTGCCGTTCACCGGGCCCAAGTCGTGAATGCACTGAAGGAACAGTGTGTAAGCGATGACGGTTCCGAGCAGGATGATGCAGGCGATGAGTATCCAGCCGCGGAGATCCAGAGGCGGGAGCTTCCACACAGCGGTCACCAGCGAAAACACCAGACCGCCGATCAGCATACCACTGCCGCAGACAGCTGTGCTTCCCCAGCGGTCGATGAGAGAACCGGAGAGCAGGCAGTATCCTGCGGCACCGGCGGCGGCAGCGAGACCCCAGATAAGCCCCGGCGGCGTGATGGCAAGCGTCGCGGGGTTTCCCTGTGTCGCGACGAAAAAGATGCCGAGAAAAGCGAGGAGGATCGCAAGCAGCTGCATTCTGGGAGGCAGTGTGCGACGTCGGATATAAAAGAGTATTGTGATAAGGACGATGCTCAGGCTCTGCAGTACAGTTGCGGTACCGGCGTTGGAGTACTGGATCGCGGTGAGGTAGGCGAGCTGGCTTAAGAGCAGACCGAATACAGAGAAGGCAGCGAGCTCCGCGAGCGAACGGCGGTCCGTGAGAAAGCGCCTCAGTTCATTTTTCTGTCGCAGCCAGGAGAGTGCAAAGAGTATGGCTCCGGAGCAGCTCATGCGAAAAGCTGTGAGCCAGAAGGAGTCCACGGGGTAGTTCTGAAAGAGAAACTGACCGCAGGTTCCGGATGCGCCCCAGGACGCCGCACCCAGCACCCCGCAGATGAGACCACGCTTTTGAATAGAAGACATAAAGACCTCCGAAAATATGGTAAAATAACGAGGAAAGACTCCATGCGCTTGCGCAAATGGAGTTTTGACGAGAAACTCCATCGAGCGGAAGCGAGATGGTAAAATAACGAGGAAAGACTCCTCGCGCCTGCGCAGGAGGAGTTTTGACGAGAAAACCCATCGAGCGGGAGCGAGATGGTAAAATAACGAGGAAAGACCCCCCGCGCCTGCGCAGGAGAAGTCTTGACGACAAAACCCATCGAGCGGAAGCGAGATGGTAAAATAACGAGGAAAGACTCCTCGCGCTTGCGCAGGAGAAGTCTTGACGAGAAAACCCATCGAGCGGAAGCGAGATGGTAAAATAACGAGATGATAAAACAGCAAGACGGTATGATATCCGTATTAGCACAAAGGAGGAGCATATGTTCAGTACAACGCTCTGTTACATCGAAAAGGAAGGCCGCTGGCTCATGCTGCACCGCATCAGGAAGAAAAACGATCTGAACGAGGGCAAATGGATCGGCGTCGGCGGTAAGTTCCTGGAGAGCGAGAGCCCAGAAGAATGCCTGTGCCGAGAGGTGCAGGAGGAGACTGGCTATCTGCTTCACTCCTGGCAGTATCGCGGGATCATCACCTTTGTTTCCGACCGCTGGGAATCCGAGCATATGCATCTCTTTACCTCCTCAGATTTCTCAGGGGAGTACCACAGCTGTGATGAGGGCGTCGCAGAGTGGATTCCTATTGAGAAGGTGATGGATCTGAATCTCTGGGAGGGAGACAGGATATTTTTAAAGCTGCTGCTCTCTGCTGTCCCTTTTTTTTCTCTGAAGCTGGTCTATGAGGGGGATATGCTGGTGCAGGCCATGCTGAACGGGAAAAGGCTGGAGAGCTTATCCTCTTAATCTATAGTCTCCGGAGTGAAAAGTAAAGCGTTTCCACGGCAGTTTGGGGCAGTAGGAGGGCTTATTTATCAAAACGACTACGCAGGGGAAGCGTGCCTGCTATTTCTTGTGCAGTCTTCAGAATTGCGGAAAATTTAGGCCGTGTGCTACACTGCTTTTTGTAGAGAAGAAGAGAAGATAGAGAGGGAAAGCGCTTCCCCGGGAGACTTATGCTGGAAAATATCACAAATCTGTTTATGTTTATCGGCGGCATTGGAATGTTCCTCTACGGCATGCACCTTATGGCTGACGGAATGCAGAAGACCGCCGGTAACCGTATGAAGGATTTTCTTGGCATGCTGACGAGCAATCGCTTTACAGCGGTGCTTGTCGGTGCGGCGATCACGGCCATTATTCAGAGCTCCGGAGCGACCACAGTCATGGTTGTCGGTTTTGTCAGTGCCGGACTGATGACGCTCGGTCAGGCAGTCGGCGTTATCATGGGCGCCAATGTCGGAACCACGGTCACCGCTTGGATCGTATCGCTGAGCCAGCTGGGGGATTCATTAAAGGTACTGAACCCGGAATTTTATGCGCCGCTGCTTACAGGGATTGGCGCGGGCATCATGATGTTTGCGAAATCCCCAAAGAAGAAGGTGGGGGCGGAGATCATCATCGGAATCGGTCTTCTGTTTCAGGGCCTCAGTTTTATGTCGGACGCGATTTCGCTTTACACAGATGCACCGATCTTTGCTGAGGTATTCACTGCACTTGGGTATAATCCGATTCTGGGCATACTCTCCGGAGCCCTGATTACCGGACTGCTGCAGAGCTCCTCGGTATCCATCGGTATTCTGCAGACCCTTGCCATGAACGGGCTGGTCACAGCCAATGCGGCTGTTTTCATCACGCTCGGCGGCAATATCGGATCCTGCGTGACAGGTATGATGTCTGCGGTGGGCAGCTCCCGCACGGCAAAGCGGGCTGCGGTGATGAATCTGAGCTTTAATGTGATCGGAGCAGTTCTCTTCGGTGTTGGTGGTACCCTGCTCTTCACCGCTCTTCCGCAGATCGCACATCACAGCATCACTCCGGTGCAGATTTCTCTCTTTCATACTTTTTTTAACTGCATTATGACTCTGCTGGTGTTCCCGATGGCGGATCATATTGTGGAGCTCTCCGGCATTGTTGTGCGGGAGCGTCCGGGTGAGGATGAGGCTGCTGAGGAGTATGCAAAGGAGCAGCCGCTGACGCATCTGGATCCGCGTATCTTCGGTCAGCCGGCAATGGCAATTGCGGCGCTCTCCAATGAGGTCGCAAATATGGGGCGGCTTGCACAGGAGAATATTGACCGCGCCTGTGAGGTCTGTTTCACCAGAGATGAAAAAACGATAGAGCAGATCTTTGCTGAGGAGAAGCGTCTGAATCAGATCAATAAAGAGCTGGGAGAGTATCTGGTGCACGCGAGCACACTGTCTGTGAATGATCATCAGAAGCTTGTGGTGACGAATCTCTTTAATTCGCTGACAGATATTGAGCGAAGCGGGGATCACGCGGAAAATATTGCGGAAAATGTGCAGATTCTGGGACAGAGAGGTCTTGAGCTCTCCGCGACGGGACGCGCGGATCTGAGGGAGATCACTGAAGCGGTGAAGGAAGCCTTCGGAACGGCTGTGGAGGCCCGGGCAAAGCGCAGTGTTGCGCTGGCACGCAGGGTGAGTGTCTGTGAGGATCTTGTGGACACGCTTCGCGATGAGCAGAAGGAGAGGCATATTGAGCGTCTGTCCCGCGGAGAGTGCAATCCGGCCGCAGGTCTTGTGTTTATAGAAATCATCGATAATCTGGAGCGTATTTCTGACCACGCTGAGAACATGGCGGAATATATCATGAATGAGATGTGAGGCAGACATATATTTTCACTGTAAGCTTGCTTTTTGCGGGAGCGGCGAGTACAATAAGCTTGAAGTAAATTGACTATTATTTAACATTTTCTGCTATGAGAGTCAGGAGGGTAATCCAATGGTAAAGGTTGCGATTAATGGTTTTGGACGTATTGGTCGTCTTGCATTCAGACAGATGTTTGAGGCAGAGGGCTATGAGGTTGTTGCGATCAATGATCTGACGAAGCCGGAGATGCTCGCGCATCTTCTCAAGTACGATACCGCGCAGGGCGGCTTCATGGGCCGCATCGGTGAGGGCAGACACACAGTTGAGGCCGGTGAGGATCACATTATCGTCGATGGAAAGAAGATCACCATCTATAAGGAAGCGGATGCGAAGAATCTTCCCTGGGGTGAGATCGGTGTCGATGTTGTTCTTGAGTGCACGGGCTTCTATACCTCCAAAGAGAAGGCATCCGCACATATCGCAGCGGGTGCAAAGAAGGTTGTTATCTCCGCTCCGGCAGGAAATGACCTTCCGACCGTCGTGTACAACGTCAATGAAAAGACACTGACCAGAGAGGACAATGTCATTTCCGCGGCGTCCTGCACCACCAACTGCCTCGCACCGATGGCAAAGGCCCTGAACGACTACGCTCCGATTCAGTCTGGAATCATGAGCACCATCCATGCGTACACCGGAGATCAGATGATTCTCGATGGCCCGCAGAGAAAGGGCGATCTCAGAAGATCCAGAGCGGGCGCTGCGAATATTGTTCCGAATAGCACCGGTGCTGCAAAAGCGATCGGCCTTGTCATTCCGGAGCTGAATGGAAAACTGATCGGCTCTGCACAGCGTGTTCCGGTGACAACCGGTTCCACCACCATCCTTGTGGCAGTTGTGAAGAAGGCAAATGTTACGAAGGAGGAGATCAACGCTGCGATGAAGGCAGCTGCGAACGAGTCTTTCGGCTACAATGAGGATGAGATCGTTTCCTCCGATGTCATCGGCATGAGATACGGTTCCCTCTTTGATGCGACGCAGACCATGGTCAGCCAGATCGGTGAGGATCTGTACCAGGTTCAGGTTGTCTCATGGTATGACAATGAGAACTCCTACACCTCTCAGATGGTTCGCACCATCAAGTATTTTGCGGAGCTGGCATAATTCGACGGAATTCATTTCGTGATTACAGCATCAGCTGAAAAGTGACTCATAGCGGGTCCGGCTCTGGGGCCGGACCCTTTTGTGTCTGGTACAGCGGATGCGCGGGTGTGATGATACAGGCAAAAGTCTGTGCGCAAAGAGCTTCCCGCTTTTTATGATGCAGTGAAAAAGGAGAGAGCGATGTTAAACAAGAAGACAGTGGACGATCTGAAGGAGCTGAAGGGCAGAAAAGTGCTGGTGCGCTGTGATTTTAATGTACCAATTCAGGATGGTGTGATTCAGAGCTATAACCGCATTGATGGCGCACTTCCGACCATTAAGAAGCTGCTGGAGCAGGGAGCTAGAGTGATACTCTGCTCCCATCTCGGAAAACCGAAGGGAGAACCGCTTCCAGAACTGAGCCTGAAGCCGGTTGCGCCCGCACTCAGCGAGCGCCTCGGTAGGGAGGTGAAATTTGTCTCTGATCCGCGCGTCACGGGAGAGGAGACACAGAAGCTCGCTGCAGAGCTGAAGGACGGCGAGGTTCTGCTGCTTGAGAACACCCGTTACCGCATAGAAGAGACAAAGTATGGAAAGGATGAGGCTGCAGAGAGCTACGCAAAGGAGCTCGCAGCGCTGTGCGACAACGGCATCTTTGTGGATGATGCCTTTGGAACCGCCCACAGATCTCATTGCTCCAATGTCGGCGTGACGAAGTACTGTACAGAGTCCGTAGTAGGCTATCTCATGGAAAAGGAGATTCGTTTCCTCGGGCAGGCGGTGGAGAATCCGGTTCGCCCCTTCGTTGCGATTCTGGGGGGCGCGAAGGTCTCTGACAAGCTGAATGTCATCAATAATCTTCTGGACAAGGTGGACACATTGATTATTGGCGGTGGCATGGCTTACACCTTCCGCAAGGCACAGGGACATCTGATCGGAAGATCGCTCTGTGAGGACGATAAGCTCCAGTACACGCTCGATATGGTTGCAAAGGCAAAGGAGAAGGGCGTGAAGCTTCTGCTTCCTGTCGATAATGTAATTGCAAAGGAGTTCAAAAACGACACAGAGCGCAAGGCGGTTTCTGAGATTCCGGATGACTGGGAGGGGCTGGATATCGGCCCGAAGAGCGTGGAGCTCTTCAAGGATGCGCTGAAGGGAGCAAAGACCGTGGTCTGGAATGGTCCCATGGGCGTATTTGAATTTGAAAACTTTGCAGTCGGAACGCTGGAGATATGCAAAGCAGTTGCGGAGCTTCCGGACGCTACGACTGTGGTCGGCGGCGGCGACTCCGTGAGTGCGGTGAAGCGTCTCGGCTTTGCGGACAAGATGACCCATATTTCTACCGGCGGCGGTGCCTCTCTGGAATTCCTTGAGGGCAAGGAGCTTCCGGGCGTAGCTGCGGCAGACAATCGTGACTGAGAGGAGCAGAGGCATGAGCAGAAGAAAAATTATTGCTGGGAACTGGAAGATGAACAAGACACCGTCTGAGGCGATAGAGCTGGTGAAGACGCTCGCCCCGCTGGTTGAGAACCCGGAGGTGGATGTTGTCTACTGTGTTCCGGCGATTGACATTATCCCCGTGAGGGAGGCGCTGAAGGGAAGCGCTGTACATCTCGGCGCGGAGAATGTTTATTTTGAGGAAAAGGGTGCTTTCACAGGAGAAATATCCCCGGAGATGCTGAAGGATGCAGGTGTTGAGTACGTGATTATAGGTCACTCTGAGCGGAGACAGTATTTTGCGGAGACAGATCAGATCATCAATAAAAAGCTCTTAAAGCTTCTGGAACACGGCTTTAAGCCTATTGTGTGCTGTGGAGAGAGTCTGGAGCAGAGAGAGGCCGGTATCACGATGGATTGGATCAATATGCAGATCAAGATCGCATTTTCCGGCGTGAGTGCGGAGCAGGCGAAGGGCGTGGTCATTGCATACGAGCCGATCTGGGCCATTGGGACCGGAAAGACTGCGACGACCGCTCAGGCGGAAGAAATCTGCGGCGGCATCCGTCGAACCATCGCAGCACTCTATGACGAGGCGACGGCAGAGGCAATCCGCATTCAGTATGGCGGCTCCATGAACGCAGGCAACTGCAGGGAGCTGCTCGCACAGCCGGATATTGACGGTGGTCTGATCGGCGGTGCGGCTCTGAAGCCGGATTTTGGAACAATCGTGAATTATAAGAACGCTTAAGTAAAACATGAAGTGAAAAAAGCAGCGACAGGGCAGAGGATTTTTCCTCTGCCCTGCTGCTGCTTTCGCTCTGCCCAGCGGCGTATGCTTCCAATCATAAATCCCGCCGGACGTGGTTTCAGCGTTTAGTTCTCGCGCATATTTGCCGCGATGGAATCTGCGAGATTGTCCATCTCATCCACCTGAGACTCCTTCAAGGAGGAGGCAAGAGAGAGGCGCTCGTTCAGTATGGTCATGCACTTCATCTGCTCGTCAAGGAACTGATACATGAGATCTCCGGACTTTACGGCCCAGGAGCCGTTCTCTACGATGGCAAAGGTGCGGTTCTGAAGGTTCAGCGCCTTCATGTCATTTAAGAAGTTCAGCATTACCGGATAGATGCCGAGGTTGTAGGTCACAGAGGCCAGAACAATGTGGCTCACGCGGAAGGCCTCGCCGATCAGATAGGACACGTGGGTTTTGCTGACGTCGTAGACCGCGATGTCTGTGATGCCGCGCTCACAGAGCTTCGCCGCGAGCGCCTGGGCAGCCGCCTCGGTGTTGCCGTACATGGAGGCATAGACGATCATGACGGACTTGGACTCCGGCTCATAGCTGCTCCAGTGCTGATACTTGTCGAGAATGTAGTCGATATTGCTTCTCCATACCGGGCCGTGCAGTGGGCAGATAAACTTGATCTGGTCGAGGAGCGGAGCTGCCTTGCCGATGAGCTTTTGTACGTGCGGGCCATACTTCCCGACGATATTTGTGTAGTAGCGGCGTGCCTCGTCGATCCAGTCGCGGTCGAAATTCACTTCATCGTTGAAGAGCTTTCCATTGAGAGAGATGAAGGAGCCGAAGGCATCTGCGGAGAAGAGCGCGCCGTTTGTGGTATCAAGGGTGATCATCGCCTCCGGCCAGTGGACCATGGGAGCAGTCACGAAGGCCACTGTGTGCCGGCCGAAGCAGGCAGTATCGCCGTCGGTGACCTGGATCTGCTCATGACTGTCAATGTCAAAGCCGAACTGGTGCATGAGCATGAAGGACTTCTCAGTGCTGATAATCTTGCACTTCGGATAGCGGATCAGAACCTCCTCGATAGATGCACCATGATCCGGTTCCATGTGGTTGATGACGAGAACATCGAGCTCGCGTCCCTGAAGAAGAAAGCGAACGTTTTCGAGAAGCTGACGGCAGGCGGACCAGTCAACGGTGTCGAAGAGGACGCTCTGCTCATCGAGAAGCAGATAAGAGTTGTAGCTCACACCTCTCGGAATCGGGTGGATATTTTCAAACAGTGTCAGGCGATTGTCGTTGGCGCCGACCCAGAACAGATCATCTGTAATTTTTCTTACGCAATGCATACGGTTCCTCCTTTATGCGTGTAAATGGGTTATGTATTCAGACCTCTACGAAATTTTCCTTTGGTTCCGCGCACTCCGGGCATACCCAGTCCTCAGGCAGCTTGTCAAAGGTGGTTCCGGGCGCGATATCTGCGGAGGGATCGCCGAGCATCGGATTGTACTCGTAGCCGCAGCCGTCGCAGACGTGGAGCTTGTATGCAGGACGCTCCTTTTTCGGGGTGGCTCTGCGAATCTTCTTCATTGCGGGAGCTTCCTTTTTCTTGCCGGTATCGAGTGCGGCGGTAAGCAGCGGAAGCACCTCATTTACATCGCCGACGATGCCGTAGTCGCAGTTTTTGAAGATCGGTGCATTTGCATTTTTATTGATTGCAACAATGGTAGACGCGTCGCGAAGTCCCTTCAGATGCTGGATTGCGCCGGAGATGCCGCAGGCGATATAGAGATTGCCCAGGAACTTCTGACCCGACATACCCACATAGCGATCCAGCGGTACATAGTGGAGCTTCTCTGCGACCGGTCTGGAAGAACCGATGGCTGCGCCGGCTGCCTTTGCAAGATTTTCGATGAGTTTCATATTGCTCTTGTCGCCGATACCCTGACCTGCGCTGACGACGCGCTCAGCCTTGGTGATCGGAGTGTCGATCGGGATGCCGACAGTGAAGTCGTAGCCATCCTGCTTCAGATTCTCGACGAGGCCTGCGACGCGCTCCTCTGCACTGCCTTCCTTGAAGAGGATCTTCTTGCGCGGTCCGGTGACATCCTTCGGCTTGGAGGAAAGAGGAAGTACGATGTTCTGCTTCGGCTCTTTGCCGAGTATGTGAGAAGCTATGACGACGCGCTGGATCTCATTGGTTCCCTCATAGATGGTTGTGATCTTTGCATCGCGGTAGAAACGCTCCACGTCCATGCCCTTCAGGTAGCCATTTCCGCCGTAGATCTGAAGTGCCTCATTGGTCACCTCCACTGCAGTGTCGGAGGCGTACTGCTTTGCCATGGCAGCTTCCATACCATAAGGCTCATGCGCCTCCTTCATATCGGCTGCGCTGTACACGAGGAAGCGGGAACAGCGGATCTTTGTCGCCATATCCGCGATCTTGAAGGAGATGGCCTGCTGGAAAGCGATTGGCTTGTTGAACTGGACACGCTCCTTCGCGTACTCTACGGCACTCTCAAAGGCGCCCTGGGAGATACCAAGAGCCTGGGATGCTATGCCGATACGGCCTCCGTCCAGTGTTGCCATAGCGATCTTAAAGCCCTGCCCTTCTCTGCCGAGGAGATTCTCCTTCGGAACCTTGACATCATTGAAGAGAAGCTGGGCAGTTGCGGAGGAGCGGATTCCGAGCTTGTCGTAGTGATCTCCGAACTCAAAGCCCTCCATGCCCCGCTCTACAATAAAGGCGCTGATACCCTTTGTGCCGATGCCCGGTGTTGTGACTGCAAATACGACATAGACGTCTGCTTGCCCGCCGTTTGTGATAAAGATTTTTTCACCGTTCAGAAGGTAGTAGTCGCCTTTCAGCTCTGCTACGGTCTCGGTCCCGCCTGCATCGGAGCCGGCGTTTGGCTCAGTTAATCCAAAGGCCGCAATTTTTTCACCCTTTGCGCATGGAACGAGATATTTTTGCTTCTGTTCTTCTGTGCCGAACGCAAAGATTGGCCAGGAGCCGAGAGAGGTATGTGCGGAGAGGATTACGCCGACGCCCCCATCCACGCGGGACAGCTCCTCGACTGCGATTGCATAGCTCAGGACATCCAGTCCCGCGCCGCCGTACTCCTTCGGATAGGGAAGCCCCATCCATCCGTGCTCCCCCATCTTTTTGACAACCTCTGTGGGGAATTCGTTGTTCTGATCCCATTGAAATGCGTAGGGCTTGACTTCGGCCTCCGCAAACTGGCGGATCTCTGCACGAAGCGCCTCATGGGCTTCAGTTGTTTTAAATAACATAGTTCGCCTCCTTTATATTTAGATAAATTATATGATGTCATTTCATTGTTGTGCCGGAATTCTCCGGAAGATCATCTCCGAAGAGCAGGGTCTGAAGAGAATTGCGCTTCAGTTCCGTATTGAAGACGCGCTCAATACGGGATAGCTGAATGTGCATGCGGCAGATGCGCTTGTCCCGCTCACGCCACTCGCACTGGTAGTTTGCTGCCGTACAGGCACTGATATGACGGCCCGGATCGATGATTTTCAGCAGATCGTACAGTGTGATCTGACTGAGATCGGCAGTGAGCCGCACACCGCCTCCTACACCTCTGGTAGCCTGAATCAGTTTGGCATCGGCAAGCTTTCTTATAATCTTATAGGCAAATTTGTGCGGAACCATCTCCCGTTCGCAGAGCTCCTTCATGACGTGCAGATTTCCGTCTGAAAGGTCTCGCAAAATGCGGAGCGCATAGTCGACTTCTCTGGTGATCAGCAGATATATCCCCTCTTTTCTGAAAAAAATGAGAGAAAAGGTGTTTTTCTCCTGTTTCTTATGCATGTATTATAGTATTGTTGACTATGAAAGTCAACAATTACTAAAACTTTAACAATCTTTTCGGCCTGTATCCGGGAAAGACTCAGGAAAAAAGAATGAAAATGAAACTCTTTCTCAAATTCCTTGACAAATTGCAGTGACAGGAATAATATTGAAAACAGTTTTCAATTTCGCGAGTTGAAATCATCATGTGAGCGCGCAGGAACGCGTAATCAAATTTTACAGCGCCGGAAGTACTGGGGTTAAGAACAGGAAAGCTTTCAAAAGGGTGATAAGGAGCAGAGAGTTATGAAGAAAAATATTGCGGCTATTATGACGGCATCTGTGCTGGCTGTGTCTGCGCTTGCGGGCTGCGGAAGCAGTGCAAAGAGTGCGGCAACGACCACTGCGGCTGAAACTGCGGCAAAGGCTGAGGAGAGCAGAAAACTCAGTATTGTTACGACGATCTATCCAGAGTATGATTGGGTGAAGGAGATTCTTGGCTCCAATGCGGAGCATGCGGAGCTGACGATGCTGCTGGATAACGGCGTGGATCTTCACAGCTATCAGCCGACTGCGGAAGATATCATGAAAATTGCAGACAGCGATCTCTTCATCTATGTCGGCGGCGAGTCTGACGGCTGGGTTGAAGATGCGCTGAAGGAAGCGACCAATGAAGATATGAAGGTGATTAATCTCCTTGAGACGCTTGGCGAGAATGTCAAGGAGGAGGAGATGGTTGAAGGTATGCAGGAGGGCGAGCATCACCACGACCACGGTGAGGAGCATGACCATGAGGACGGGGATCACGACCATGAGCATGAGGGTGCCGAGGCAGAGCACGACCACGAGGACGGGGATCACGACCATGAGCATGAGGGTGCCGAGGCAGAGCACGACCACGAGGACGGGGATCACGACCATGAGCATGAGAGCGCCGAGGCAGAGCACGACCACGAGCATGGGGAGGCGGAGCACGAGCATCATCATGACCACGGTGATGAGCCGGAGTATGATGAGCATGTATGGCTCTCTGTGAGGAATGCAAAGGTTCTCTGCACCGCAATTGAGGAGGCGCTCGCGGAGCTTGACGCAGAAAACGCAGAGAGTTATGCGGCGAATCTGAAGAGCTACAGTGAGAAGCTGGACAGCCTGGATCAGGAATATCAGGCGGCGGTGGACGGCGCCGCAGTGAAAACTCTGCTCTTTGGAGATCGCTTCCCCTTCCGCTATCTGGTGGACGATTACGGTCTCGACTACTATGCAGCCTTTGTCGGCTGCTCTGCCGAGACAGAGGCGAGTTTTGAGACAATCTCCTTCCTCTCGCAGAAGGTTGATGAGCTTGGTTTGAAGGCCATCATGACGATTGAGGGTCCGGAACACAAGATAGCTGAGACTATCAAGGAGAACACGAAGACAAAGGATCAGCAGATTCTGACCATGGATTCCATGCAGGCTACAGATGCAGAGGATGTTGCTGCCGGGGTCAGCTATCTGTCGATCATGACAGAGAATCTTGAGGTGCTGAAGGCAGCGCTTCAGTAAGAAAGAAAGGCGCAGGGCATGGCTCAAATCAGCTGCAGGGATTTGTCCCTGGGATATGACACAGGTGCGATACTGGAGCATCTGAATTTTGAGGTGAATGCAGGAGATTATCTTTGTATCGTCGGAGAGAACGGCTCCGGAAAGACTACGCTGATGCGGACACTCCTGCATCTCCTGCAACCACTGAAAGGGACGGTGCAGCTTGGAGATGGGCTCATGCCCAATGAAATTGGATATCTGCCGCAGCAGACTGTAGTGCAGAGAGATTTCCCGGCTTCCGTGAGAGAGATTGTTCTCTCCGGCTGTCAGGGGCGTACGGGGCTGCGGCCTTTCTACAGTCGTGCTGAGAAACAGCTTGCAAAGAAAAACTTGGAGCGCATGGGCATTGAGGATCTGGCTGAGCGCTGCTACCGGGAGCTTTCCGGCGGGCAGCAGCAGCGGGTGCTTCTGGCCCGTGCGCTGTGCGCTACTCAGAAGCTGCTTCTTCTGGACGAGCCTGTATCCGGTCTTGACCCGAAGGTGACGGCAGATATGTACAGTCTGATTCAGCGGTTGAATCAGGAGGGGATCACGATTATCATGATCTCTCATGATATCACGGCGGCAGTCCGTTATGCGAGCCACATACTTCATATCGGAAAAAATGTCTTTTTCGGGACTGCGGAGCAGTACCGCAGCAGCAGAATTGGTGAGTGGTTTCTCCGGGAAGAAAGCGTGATGGCGGAAGGACAGAAATGATAGAGAAAATTGTTTTTTATATGCAATATCCCTTTGTGCGCTACGCTATGGCGGTCGGTGTGCTGATTGCACTGAGCTCCTCGCTTCTTGGTGTGACACTTGTGCTGAAGCGTTATTCCTACATCGGAGACGGGCTGTCTCATGTTGCTTTTGGGGCAATGTCTGTTGCAACGGTTCTGAGACTCACAAACCAAATGGTGCTTATACTCCCGGTTACGATACTCTGCGCAGTTCTTCTGCTGCGCACAGGGCAGAATGCCAGGATAAAGGGCGACGCTGCGATTGCAATGCTTTCTGTCGGGGCGCTGGCCTTCGGCTATCTCCTAATGAATGTATTCTCGGCTTCATCCAATCTCTCCGGAGATGTGTGCAGCACGCTCTTTGGTTCCACCTCCATCCTTACGCTGACCAGCCGGGAGGTGAAGCTCTGCGCTGTACTCTCGGTGATCGTGGTGTGTCTTTTTGTGCTCTATTATCAGAAGATTTTTGCGGTAACTTTTGACGAGAGCTTTGCGCGGGCCTCCGGGACCGCGGTTGATGCCTATAACCTCTTGATTGCGGTGACTGTTGCGGTGATTATTGTGCTGGCGATGAATCTCGTCGGTTCCCTTCTGATCTCGGCACTGGTGATCTTTCCTGCGCTCTCGGCAATGCGGATCTTTCATAACTTCAGAAATGTGACTCTTTTCTCTGCTGCGCTCTCCGTGAGCTGCGCCATGCTTGGAATACTGGTGTCGATTCTGGCAGGTACACCGGTTGGCTCTACGATTGTAGCAGCAGATGTCCTGGCCTTCGGGCTGTGCTGCGCCGTATCTGCGCTGAGAAGAGGCCGTGTATAAGAGAGAAGCGAGAGAGTGTAGAAGGCATGAGAGAAAGGACGGAGCGTTGAGACAGATCAATTTGGAGATGGCTGATAGAAGTTCACGGCTGATACGACAGAGAGGCTTAAGGCATACGCGCTGTCTGTTTTTGGTACTTTTGGCCCTTTTGTTCACCGCCTGCGGGAAGAATAGCGGGGCACGTGCGGATGCAAATCACGCAGTCAGTGCTACATCTGGCGTTGCAGATGCACTCGCTGCGGGGATTGAGAAGGAAAACGCTGCAGCACCGGGGACCTCGGGTGTGACTGAACAGGCGGAGGGCATGACAGAGAGCAGTGCCGGAGCTGAATCCGCCGCAGATGCGCCTGTCTCATCCGGTGATGTTCTGCCGGGACACGGCGCCGCCACAGAGAGGAGAATCCCGGGTACGGATGATCTCAAATCAGATGTGGATGTTGACCTGACGATGCTCAGCAGTACCATGGTTTTTTCTGAGGTGTACAATATTATGGTGCTTCCGCAGGACTATATGGGAAAGACCATACGCATGAGGGGGATCACGGCGATCTACACAGACAGCGGGACGGGACAGAAGTATTATTCCTGTATCGTTCAGGACGCGACAGCCTGCTGTGCACAGGGCATAGAATTTCATCTGACAGACGAGAGTCAGTACCCGGCGGAGGGTGAAGAGGTCACAGTGCGTGGCACCTTCGATACCTACGGAGAGAACGGATATCAGTATGCTGTGCTGTCGAATGCAGTGGTGGAGTAAGTACAGACTGTGATGAAATCAAGAAAAATCCGCATCAGGAAGCACTGTGCCTCCTGATGCGGATTTTGAATTGCAAAAGCTCTTTACCACTGCTTTTCGTAGACTGTCTTGCCGCTCTTAATGACGGTGTCGACAAGGTTAATGGTGGTGTGATAAGGCATAAAGCTGATGGACGGGAACTTCAGGAAAATGATATCCGCCTGCTTGCCTGGCTCGATACTGCCGATACGATCCGCACGGTCCACAGCTGCAGCGCCGTTGATGGTAAGGGCAGTGATCACCTCCTCGATGCTCATGTTCATGTAGATGCAGCCGAGAGCCACAATGAGCGGAATGTTGTTGCTGAAGCAGCTGCCCGGATTAAAGTCAGAGGCGAGTGCTACGGCGCAGCCACTGTCAATCATCTTTCTTGCCGGCGCATAGGGCTCCTTTAAACAGAAGGCGGTCAGCGGAAGCAGGGTGCTGATGGTGCTGCTCTCTGCCATCATGCGGATCCCCTCGTCCGATGCCTTCAGGAGATGGTCTGCGGAGAATGCTCCTGCCTTTACGGCCATCTCAGAGCCGCCAAAGTTCGGAGTGATCTCGTCTGCATGGACTTTCAGCTTGAAGCCGAGCTTTTTGGCGCGCTCCAGGTAGTAGGCGGAATCCTCAATATCGAAGACGCCCTTCTCTGTGAAGATATCTGCGAATTCAGCGAGATTCTTCTCCTTTACTTCCGGCATAACCTTCTCGAGCATGAAGTCCAGAAACTCTCTCTCCCTGCCCTTGTACTCCGGGAGCACGCTGTGCGGTCCCAAGAAGGTGGAGACGACGTCGACCGGATGGCTTTCGTTCAGGATTTTCATGGCCTCGAGCATTCTGAGCTCGGTGTCATGATCCATGCCGTAGCCGCTCTTGCCCTCGACTGTGGTGACGCCGAATTCCAGCATGCGGTTCATGCGCTCGCGTCCCAGCTCTACGAACTCCTCAACGCTGGCGTTTCTGGTAGGAACAACCGTTGCGTTGATGCCGCCGCCGCGCTCCATGATGGACATATAGCTGTCGCCCTTTAAGCGCCAGGTAAATTCGTCCGCGCGATAGCCGCCGAAGAGGAAGTGCGTGTGAGAATCAACGAAGCCTGGCATCACAACCTTGCCACTTGCGTCGATCACCTCACATGAGGCCTGATCGACCTTCTGGTCCAGCTCCTCGGTGCTGCCCACAAGGACGATCTTATCATCTTCCATCAGTACGGCTCCGTCTTTCATCATGCCGATGTCGGACATGTCTTTTCCGTGCTTCGGAGCAGTTCCGTGGCAGGTAACAAGCTCGGAAGCGTGGCGAATATAACGTCTTATCATAGTATACTCCTGTCTGTCTTGTCTGTGTCTGATATCCCGAAGGAGGGGGGACAGCTTTCGGCCAGACCCCCCCCTCCTCGGTGCGCTGTGCGCGCACAGGATATTCAGTTGAAATTACTTGCTGATTGCAGCCTTATAGGTCTTCTCAACGAGCGCATCGTCCGCAACAAACGGGATGGTGATGTGGTCGGAATCTGCAAACTGCTTGTTGTATGCAGCGACTGTCTCGATGGAGTGCTCATTTCTTGCCCAGTTACGTCTGGAGACGCCAACCATGGTATCCCACGGAATGGACTCGCGTATGATCTGGTCTGTGAGCTCGCTTCCATCAAGAACCAGGCCGAAGCCGCCGTTGATGGACTTTCCAATGCCTACGCCGCCGCCGTTGTGGAGTGCGATCAGGCTCATGCCTCTCGCAGCATTACCCGCGTAGCACTGCGTAGCCATATCTGCGGTGAACTGCGAACCATCGTAGATATTGGAGGTCTCACGGTAGGGAGAATCGGTGCCGCCGGTGTCGTGGTGATCGCGGCCCAGCATGACCGGTCCGATCTCACCCTTTCTCACCATATCATTGAACTTCAGAGCGATGTCGCGGCGGCCGAGTGCATCCTGATAGAGGATGCGGCACTGTGTGCCAACGACGAGAGCGTTCTTGTCTGCGTCGCGGATCCATACCCAGTTGTCACGATCCTGGAAGCGGCGGTTCGGATCGATAATGTCCATGGCAGCGTGGTCGGTCTTCAGGAGATCCTCATGCTTGCCGGAGAGGCAGCACCAGCGGAACGGGCCATAGCCGTAGTCGAAGAGCATCGGTCCCATGATATCCTCAACATAGGACGGGAAGATGAAGCCCTCGGTGGTATCGTGACCATTCTTGGCAATATCCGGGTTGCCTGCGTCGAAGATGGCCTTCATGAAGGAGTTGCCGTAGTCGAAGAAGTAGGAACCTCTCTTTACCAGCTCCTGAATGAGGTGGAAGTGCTTGGTCAGGGTCTGATCTACAAGCTTGATGAACTGCTCGCGGTCATTTGCCAGCATCTCAGTTCTCTGCTCAAAAGTAAGACCCTGCGGGCAGTAGCCGCCGTCGTACGGAACGTGGCAGGAGGTCTGGTCGGAGAGAAGCTCGATCTTCTCGTTGTGATCAACTGCGTACTGGAGGAGGTCAACGATATTTCCATGGAATGCGATGGACATCGGCTCCTTCTTCTCCATGTACTCATGTGCGATCTCAAATGCCTCAGCCGGACTCTCTGCAACACGGCTCACCCAGCCCTGGCTGTGGCGGGTCTCGATGCGGGAGGCATCGACCTCAGCGACAATACCCACACCGCGCGCGATCTCAATGGCCTTCGGCTGCGCACCGCTCATTCCGCCGAGTCCGGAGGTCACAAAGAGGTGACCGGAGAGGTCGCCCTGCTCCGGAACGCCAAGGTATTTGCGGCCTGCATTCAGGATGGTGTTGAAGGTTCCGTGCACGATGCCCTGCGGTCCGATGTACATCCAGCCACCGGCGGTCATCTGTCCGTAGCTGGAGCAGCCCATAGCGGTGATTCTGGTCCAGTCGCGGAGATTGTCCGCCTCACCGACCAGGAGGCCGTTGGTGATGATGACACGCGGAGCCTGCTTGTGGGAGTGGAAGAGTCCGAGCGGATGACCGGACATGACGACGAGGGTCTGCTCATCGGTCAGAATCTCGAGGTACTTCTTGAGAAGCTGATACTGCATCCAGTTCTGGCAGACAGCGCCGGTCTCGCCGTAGGTGACGAGCTCGTAGGGATAGAGTGCGATCTCATGGCTTAAGTTGTTGTCAATCATAACCTGGAACGCCTTACCCTGTACACAGTTTCCCTTGTACTCGTCAATCGGTCTGCCGTGGATCTCGCCCTTCGGCATAAAGCGATAGCCGTAGATACGGCCGCGGGTCAGAAGCTCTTCCATGAACTCGGGAGCCAGCTGCTCGTGAAGCTCCTCCGGGATATAGCGGAGCGCGTTCTTTAACGCGAGCTTCATCTCATGCTCGGTGAGCTCCAGATCTCTCTTCGGAGCACGGCGGATCAGCGGATTAAAAGTAGGATACTCCGGAAGTACCGGGTCCAGCTTTACCGTCATGCAAGCGCCAATTTCTTTGTTCGTCATCATAGCGGTGCCTTCCTTTCGTAGATGATTCTGTTGATAATTACTTTGTATAAGACCAGTATAACTGCGAGCAGTCAAAAAAACGTCAAATTACCACTCTGTACAGAAGAAGTTTTCGACATTTTTACTGGACGCTTTCATATAAGAAAGAATATAATGGGTGATGTACAGATGGAGGTGCGAATGATGGATGCGATTACGGTGCGACTCTGCGGAAATCCGGAAGTAAAGCGTGGGATGGAAAAACTGTCCTTTCCTTATAAAAAAGCGGAGGGCTTCTTTTATTATCTCTGTGTCAAAAAAAGCGTCACGCGGGAGGAGGTTATCAGTCTGCTCTGGGGTGACGAGGGAGAGAGTGCGGGCAAGAAGAAGCTGAGAGACGCGATCTATCAGGTCCGGCAGGTGCTCGGCCGGGAGGCTCTGCTCACCAGCGGACACACAGGTATCAGTCTGAACCCGGAAAGAAAGATTCATATTGACCTGGATGCACCGGAATCGGAACGGGAGGAAGGCGCTGTCTTTCTGGACCACTTTTTTATCAAAAACTGCTATGAGTTTGAAGAGTGGGCAGAGTCTGTGCGCGCCTCACTTGCAGAGGCCGCAACGCTCGACGCGCAGCGCGGGCTGGAGGCGGCAGCGCGGGAGCATGACATCGCAAAGATGCAGGCCTGTGGAAATATACTTTTGAAAAATGATCCTTATAATGAAAATCTGTACTATGAGATCATGAATCTCTATGCGGGAAATGGAAGCTATCACATGGCGATACGTCTCTATTATGATCTTGTGAAGGTGCTGAAGGAGGATGTCGGCGAGGAGCCCTCGGCGAGAACAAGGGAGCTCTTTCACCGTATTTTTAATATGAAGGAGCGGGTTCCGAGTGTCGGGAACGGCATAGCCGAGGTGGACTATGTAGGACGCGAGCGGGAGCTGTTTCAGGTGAGCGGTATATTGGCACAGGAGAACGGTGATCGCATGAACTTTATCGCGGTTGAGGGGGAAGAGGGCGTCGGAAAAAGTCGCTTTCTGGATTGCTGTCGCAGAATTTCCGCCGGAACCAAGATGATTTCGCTTGTGGCGGTGTGCTATCGACAGGGCGCAGAGTTTTTCCTGAGTCCGTGGAACGATATTTTTCAGGATGTCCGGCAGCTGGCTGAAGAAGGGGCGCTGTCCGGTATGATACCTGAAGGTATGCGAAACCTTCCCGGACTCTCCGGCGCGCTCTCGGCAGACGGGGAGAGCGGGCATATGCGCTACCAGCTAATTGAGCAGAGCATGCTGGATCTTTTTCGAAGGATCAGTGAGAAACATAGAATTCTGCTGGCCTTTGATGAGATTCAGTGGATGGATCAGGTGAGCTTTCAGCTTCTGGTGCGGCTCGTTCGAAGCATCTCTCCGGATCGTCTGAAGGTGATCTGCACCTATCAGGGGAGCTATGAGGCGGCAGTTATGCATCAGCTGGAGGTGCTGGTCCGAGAGGATCGTATCCGCTTCATAGCTTTGCAGCCCTTTTCCCAGGAGGAGACAGAAAAGATATTGCTTCGCGCGCTTCCGGAGATGGAGAGCCGGCCGGAGGAGCGTCAGGAGATTTATGAGCTGACAGAGGGGAATGCATTTTTCCTAAAGGAGATGATCGCCATTATCCGGGAGAAGGGCTTTACGCTTGAGAAGACGCCGAAAATCAACCTGGTTATCAGTTCCCGTCTCTCCGGAATCACGGATCAGGAGCGGGAAGTGCTTGGATGCATGGCGATCTTCCCGGAAAAGATCAGCATAGAGGAGCTGGAGCTTCTGCTGAATGGTGTGGATCGTCTGCAGCTTATCCGTGCGCTGGATCGACTGCAGAGAGGAAATCTGGTACAGGAGGTGCTGGTCGGCTGGGAGGTGTACTATAAATTTGTGCACCGCATTTTCCAGGAATATATCTATGAGCATCAGAGCGCAGGAAAAACACAGCTGTATCATAAAATGCTGGCGAATTACTATGAGCAGCGCTATGGGGACAATTTTGCAGAGCTTCCGGTGATTGCCTATCACTATGGCAGAGCGCACAATGAGGTGCGGGCTTTTCAGTATCAGATACGCTACCTGCAGGAATTTTATACAATTATTAACGAGAATTTTCCTATTATTCACAGTGACGTATCGGATCTGGGCGACAGCTTTGCAGTTATGGCGGAGGCGGAGAAAATGCTGGGGCTTGCGAAGCAGGTGATACAGCTTCAGGACAATTCCCGCGAGGTCAATGAAATGAAGATGCAGATGCACTACATTATGGGGCGTCACGATATTGCGGCGGGAGAGTATGATTCCGGCATCGCGAATATAGAGCGCAGTATGGTGATAGCGAGGCGTCTGAATGCGCGCAAGACCTTGCTGGCCTGCTACAGACAGCATATCTTTCATGGCATCCAGACCAATGCGGTGGAGAAGGTAGATCAGTATGTCTCCATGGGACTTGGAATCATTGGAGAGGAGGAGCGGGACGAGTACGCGACCTTCTTAAGGCTTCGCGGCTGGTATCTGATCCGGCGCCAGGAATACGCTATGGCAAAGGAGATACTTGGCAAAGCGATCTCAATATTCCGATTGCTTTCAGAGCGGGAGGGGGGAGAGGAAAAGTACAAGGCGAGTATCGCGGCCTGCTACTCCTATATAGGGGACATCTATCGCTGGCAGGAGCGGTATGAGCAGGCGCTGCAATACTACAATGAGGCAGTGCATATTGGACAGGGGCCGGTGGCGACCAATGGGATGGCACAGATCTATTCAAATATCGGACAGGTGAAGTATCTGCAGGGACGCTATACGGAGAGCCATATCTATCTTGATAAGGCGAGAGAGAGTCTTGAACGGAATGGCTATCGCTGGGGTCTGGAGCGCACGGAGGTCTATCTTGCATTGGTGTCTCTTGCGGACGGGCACCGCGATGCTGCGCGTATTCACTATGAGAAGGCGAAGATTATTTCAGAAAAGATAGGGAATCCTCTGACGGAGCAGCTGCTTCGGGAGACTGAGACGCAGCTGGGGATATAATGCAGAACAGCTGTCCGGGGATGTCTGCGAACTACGGAGACGGGAGAGCAGGCTTGTTTGTCTGAGACGAAAAAATACAAAGAACTCTGGACTGATAGTGTGATAATGTGGTAGAATGCTATCAGGTTAAAGTGATGAAATAATACCTTAAAATCACAAAAAAAATTTACTAAAATCACCATAAAATATAAAGAAAGTATAAAAAGATCTAAAAAACGTCTATAAAATGGACGTTTTTTAGACGTACCTTTATTACAATATCTGTATCAGCTTTTGGTAACGGTCGAGTCGGTGCGCCTTGAGAGAGTCCGCAGCCGAAGCACAAATTAGGAGGATACAGACATGGAGAAGGTAATTATCACAGGTCAGGATCTCACTGTAGATCAGATCGTAGCTGTCTGCCGCAATCATGCAGTGGTAGAGCTTTCGGAGGAGAGCAGAGAGAAGGTTCTCGCTTCCCGCAAGATTGTAGACGATCTGGTTGCAGAGAAGAAGGTTGTTTACGGAATTACGACCGGCTTCGGCAAATTCAGTGATGTAGTGATCAGCACAGATGAGTGCAGAGATCTTCAGAAGAACCTCATCATCACTCATGCGGTCGGTGCCGGCGATCCCTTTGCAGAGGATATTGCGAGAGGCATGCTGCTGCTCAGAGTCAACAATCTGTCCAAGGGCTTTTCCGGCATCCGTCTCGAGACCCTTCAGACCATGATTGATATGCTGAACAAGGGTGTGACGCCGTTTGTTCCGGAGAAGGGCTCCCTGGGCGCTTCCGGTGATCTGGCTCCGCTCTCTCATATGGTTCTGGTCATGATCGGCCTTGGCAAGGCATGGTTTGAGGGCGAGCTCATGGATGGCGGCGAGGCAATGAAGCGCGCCGGGATTCAGCCGGTGGAGCTCTCCGCAAAGGAAGGTCTTGCACTGAATAACGGAACGCAGGCTATGACAGCTGTAGGCTCCCTCGCACTCTATGATGCAATTCGTCTTCTGAAGGTCGCTGATATTGCAGATGCGCTCTGCTACGAGGCACAGAACGGGGTCATGGATGCGCTTGAGGAGCGCGTACATACAGTTCGTCCGCACAGAGGGCAGACTGTCACTGCAAAGAACTTGAGGAGACTGCTTGAGGGCAGCAAGAACACCACGAGGCAGGGTGAGCTTCGCGTACAGGATGCCTACTCCCTTCGCTGCAGCCCGCAGATTCACGGCGCATCCAAGGACGCCATAGGTTATGTGGCGGATCATGTTGATATCGAGATCAATTCCGTGACGGATAACCCCATCATCTTCCAGGAGGATCGGGCAGGAATCTCCGGCGGTAATTTCCATGGACAGCCGATGGCACTGAGCTTTGATTTCCTGAAGATTGCGGAGTCTGAGCTGGCCAATGTTTCCGAGCGCCGCATTGAGCGCCTCGTGAATCCGGCTTACAGCGGGCTTCCGGCATTCCTTACCACCCGTGGCGGCGTCTGCTCCGGCTTCATGATTGTTCAGTATTCCGCAGCGGCTCTGGTCTCTGAAAATAAGGTTCTCGCGCACCCGGCAAGTGTTGACAGCATTCCTTCCTCCGCAGGTCAGGAGGATCATGTCAGCATGGGTACGATCGCTGCAAGACAGGCTGCTGAGATTGGCCGCAACGTGAGAAGAGTTCTGGCTATGGAGCTTATGGTTGCCTGCCAGGGTATTGATCTGAGAGGCAACAAGGGCCTTGGTAAGGGAACACAGGCGGCTTATGATCTCATCCGCAAGAAGGTTGCGACTCTGGATGAGGACAGAGAGCTCTATGGTGATATCAACTACTGCGAGGAGATCATCAAGGACGGTTCCCTTCTCGAGGCAGTTGAGAAGGCGATCGGCGGAGAGATCGAGTATTAATTCACGCGCTGAGCGCTCATAGTTACCGTGTTTGTTGCAGCCGGACCCGGAATGATGCAGGATTCGGCTGTAAGATTTAAGTAAAGTGGAACTGGAGAAACAACATCATAAGAAAGAGGGGTTCAAAGTTATGAGTGAAACAACAAAGAGACCGGTAAGACTCCCCAATGTCGTGGAGGCGATCATTCCGATTGTCGTCATGATGGGACTGATGCTGATGGGCTTTGTCGGAGATACCGGTTATACGGATGCACATATGCCGCTGGCGGTATCCATCTGTGTGGCCTGCATCATCGGAAGCCTCTGCGGACACAGCTTCTCCGACATACTCGCCGGTATGCTGGATCGTCTGAATGCGACGCTGGAGGCGATTCTCATCCTCTGCACCGTCGGACTTCTGGTCGCGTCCTTCATCATGTCCGGAACCATCCCGGCTCTGATCTACTACGGCCTGGATCTTCTGACCCCGCAGCTCTTCCTGCCGGTCGGCTGCATCATGTGCGCGATCGTAGGTCTTGCCTGCGGCTCCTCCTGGACTGCAACTGCTACTGTCGGTATCGCATTCCTCGGAATCGGTGCGGGTCTCGGCATCAACCCGGCCATCACCGCAGGTATGATCATCTCCGGTGCTTACCTCGGCGATAAGTTCTCCCCGCTGTCCGACACCACCAACCTTGCGGCAGCTGTCTCCGGAACCGGCCTCTTCGATCACGTCACGGCCATGGTTTCCACCACAGCTCCGACCTTTGTGATTGCTCTGATTCTTTACACCATTCTCGGTATGAGCGGAAATATCTCCGGCTATGATGCGAGTGTCGCAAAGGATCTCCAGGCGGCAATTGCTGCAAACTTCAACCTGAGCCCGCTGCTTCTCCTCCCGATCGTTGTGGTTATTTTGGCCTGCGTCATGAAGGTCCCGGGACTCGTCGGGATCGCGATCTCCGTACTCTGCGGTGTTCTCTTTGCGATGTTCACACAGGGCATGACCAATATCGGAGATATCTTTGGTGCGCTGCACTACGGTTTCTCTGTTGAGACCGGAAATGAGATCGCGGATAAGCTCCTGAACCGCGGCGGTATGGATCATCAGATGTGGACCATCAATCTGATCCTTCTTGCAGTTGCTTACGGCGGCGCGCTTGAGCGCTGCGGCTGCGTCGAGTCCCTGTTTGGCGGTCTGAAGCACAAGCTCCACAGCGTTGGTCAGTTG
Source organism: Moryella indoligenes (assembly GCF_030812885.1). Lineage (NCBI taxonomy): Bacteria > Bacillati > Bacillota > Clostridia > Lachnospirales > Lachnospiraceae > Moryella > Moryella indoligenes. Next base: position 16,152 of record NZ_JAUSTO010000012.1, on the reverse strand, counting down.
GTTCTTGCTACCCTGCTCACCTCCCTGTTCTGCGATGCAACTATGTGTGACCAGTTCCTGGGTATCGGTGTTCCGGCACCGCTGTATTCGGATAAGTTCGATGAGATGGGTCTTGCGCGCAACATGCTGTCCCGTACTCTTGAGGATGCAGGTACGCTCTGGGCGGTCATGTTCCCCTGGACAGGCTGCGGTGCATACCAGATGGGCGTTCTGGGTGTACATCCCTTCGCGTACTTCCCCTATGCCTTTGTGAACCTTCTGAACCCGATTTATGCGGCAATCACCGCCTTCCTCGGCAGGAATATCTTCTGGGCTGACGGCGCATACACGAATCTATTCGGAAAGACCACCATGCACAAGCCGGCAGGTGCTCCGGAGGAGGCGCATGAGATCGCTATGAAGAATCTCGAGGCGCTCCGCGCAGCAGGAAAGGCTCCGGTTCCGGCGAAGTAAAGATTTGTGTATAGAACGAGCACACAGGCTTGCTGTGACAGAAAGCTCTGTGGTACTATAAATGAAACTGACGGATGTGCTGACGATGTCGGCACATCCGTTTTTCACTTCACAGGAAATTCCGGCGCTGCTGGTGCGCAGATAAAATAAAAATTCGTACAGAGAAAGGATATCGGAGTATGAGTGCAGAGAAAGAGAGAAATAAAAAAGGACTTCCATGGGAAGACCTTCAGGGTCTGGTGATCGAGGCGAGGGAACTGAAGCCCCGAAAGGCGTGGGTGCGCTACGGCTGCTGGTTCCTCTGCGCTTTCTTGGTGCTGGGGGGGCTCATCACAAGATTTCGCATTGCCCTGCTCTTCGGGCTGCTCTATATTCTTGTGCTGCTCATGAAGAAACAGGTGGTGGTGACGGAGCGCGGAGTGGAGACCTATTATCAGATGCGTATCACGACGCATTATGAACTTTGCAGCTGGGATGAGATCTCAACGCTTGTGCGAGAGGACTTAAAGCATCCGACACTGGTGGCACTTTATTTTGGCCACGGCGACAGGGTGAAGCGCCTCTTCTTTACGCGGGAGGAGTCTCAGCAAATTATGGATCTTGCGCGGCGCCAGAAGCATCATATCAGAGTGGCGGAATCGGATGAGGGCAGGGAACAGAGCGTGCCGCGCTACTACGGCAGAAAGAAATGAGGGCGATGGATTGTGGGCCGGGACGCAGACCCTTTGAGTTCCATCCACTGCGACGGAGCATATTGATCGGAACGCTGATTGCGGTGATGTCACAGCTCTATCTGAATGTATTTTTAAGTGACTTTCGCATATCTGCCTCTGTTGTTCTGCTTCCGGTGCTGCTGATGACAGTGGGAATCCAGCTGCCTACACTGTCCATCTGTCTCTGGAGCTCCGGAATTGTATTTCTGTTTCGTCTGCTGCTTTTGCTGCTTGAACGGAGGGGCCTGGAGGCAGCGGTGCTGCAGCTGGTTCCGGGCGCTCTCTATTACATTTTTTACGGACTGCTGTTTCAGCTGCAGATCAGAAATCGCAATATTGCATCGACGCCGCGTGTCACTGTCGCGGCTTTTTTCAGTGATTTCGGTGCAAATATGGCGGAGATACTGCTCCGCATCAGCCTGCTTCATGCACAAAAGCCGGATCTGCAGGCATTTGAGAGTTTATTCCTCATTGCGCTGGCCCGCACGGCGATGGTACTGGGACTGCTGCTTCTGGACAGACAGTACCGCGAGCTGCAGGTGCGGAATGAACAGGAACAGAGGTATCAGCGTCTGTTTCTGATCACGACAGGGCTCAAAAATGAGCTCTATCTTATGCATAAGAATTCAGATGAGATAGAGCGGGTGATGCGGAACGCCTACAGGCTGAGCGAGATCATGCAGCAGGCAGGTTCCGAGGAGCTGGGGCGCATGGCCTTTGATATTGCGCGGGATGTGCATGAGATCAAGAAGGACTATTTCCGTATTATTCAGGGGGTGGAGGAGACAGTTAACAGCGAGTATGATGAGGATCATATGCACTTTCGCGATTTGATGGAAATTCTTGAGGCGACACTGCACGGCGTACTCCGGGAGAAAGAACTGAACATTCGACTGATCTTTGATTGCCGCGATGATTTTATGACGGGCAGGCATTACGCGCTCATGATGATACTGAAAAATTTGGCCAGCAATGCCATTGAGGCGATTGAGGGGATACGGCGCAGCGGGACTATTTTTGTGATGGAGTGGAAGGAGGGGGAGAGCTATATCTTCCGTGTCGCAGATGACGGTCCGGGCATAGTCAGAAAGAATTGGGAGAAGATATTTCGGCTCGGTTATTCCAGTAAGTTTGATGAGAAGACGGGAAATATCTATCGGGGAGTTGGGCTTGCAGGAGTGAAAAATATTGTGGAGGAGAGGCTCTCCGGCGTGATTTCTGTGGAGTCGACACTCGGGCACGGCGCAGCCTTTACAGTGGAAATTCCCGCGGCTGTGCTGGAGCTCACAGACACGGAGAGGCAGAGCTATGAGGAGAGGGTGAAGCTGCGTGCGGCACGGCGAACAGAGAAGGGAGAGGAGGATTGAGCATGAAGGAGAAGCCGGGAATTTATATCGTTGAGGACGATGATACGATGATAGAGATCCTTCAGGATATGATAGAGGATCATGAGCTCGGTGTGGTGCTCGGCAGCACAATGGGACATCTTCCGAAGGCAGAGCAGATACTTGCGGCAGCGCCGGACATTGTCCTCGTTGACTTTCTGATGCCGGGGAAGGATGGCGTTGCGCTGGTGCGGGAGCTTCGTGCGCTCGGCTGTCATGCAAAATTCATCATGATCTCGCAGGTCTCTTCCAAGGACATGATCGCGAAGGCCTATGATGCGGGTGTGGAGTTCTTTATCAATAAGCCGATTAATATCATTGAGGTCAGCTCTGTGATCGCAACAGTGGCAAAGCAGCTCCGAAATGAGAGAACCATCGCACATCTGAGGAGTATGTTTTACCCGGAGGGCACGCAGTACCCGGAGGGCACACGGTACCCAGAAGGCACACGGTACCCGGAGGGGCCACAGTATTCGGAAGACGCAGTGGCGCGGAGGCCGGAGGCTTCCGGTGGAAAGCAGAGCGCAGGGCGCGTGTCGTCCCGCGGGAACGGCTTTGAGCGTCAGGTCGCAGAAATTCTTGGAAAACTGGGCATGGCGGGAGAGAAGGGGAGTGCTGACATTATCCGCATCTGCGTGATGCTCAGGGAGGAGGGGCGCTTTATGAGTCGGGAGAGCGTGCGTGATATTTGCGGCGAGCTGAGCGATGCGCCGAAGAGCATGGAGCAGCGGATGCGCCGCGCGATTTCAGTGGGACTCACCAACCTCGCCCATCTGGGCATAGAGGATTTTATGAACGACATTTTTACAGAGTATGCGAGCACGCTCTTTTCCTTTGAGGAGGTGCGCGCGGAGATGGATTATGTGCGTGGAAAGCGGGCGGCTGGTGGAAAGGTCTCAATAAAGACCTTTATTGATAGTCTTATGCTGATTGCTGAAAGAAATCTGAAGAATTTCTGAAGCTTTCTGTAACTTTTTGTAGCCCTTTCATACACTGGATACAGAGAGAGCTCACTGCACGGGAGGGTGTCGGAGCGCGTTTGCTGCCGGCATGAGTGTGCAGAGACGGAGTTGCGGTGTAAGGAGGAGGTTGCTATGCAGGTTTTGAAACTTGATATGTATCAGGCGCTTGGTCTTGCGGTTATTATGCTGCTCATCGGAAGGGTGCTGGTGAAGCGCGTTGAATTTCTGCGGCGCTACTGCATACCGGCGCCGGTGGTCGGCGGGCTGATTTTCGCGCTCCTGCATCTGGTGCTGCGAAGCGCGGGTGTTGTGGAATTTGAGATGGACACAACGCTGCAGAATGTGTTTATGACAGGCTTTTTCTGCAGCGTGGGCTACATGGCTGCTTTCGGCATGCTGAAGAAGGGCGGCATCGGGGTAATTAAATTTCTTCTTCTTGCCGTGCTGATGTGCGCAATTCAGGATGTAATCGGCGGCATTGGCGCGAAACTGTTCGGACTGGATGCGCGCATCGGGCTTGCCATGGGATCCATCCCACTGGTCGGCGGACATGGAACGGCGGGCTCGTTCGGCCCCTTCCTTGAAGGACTGGGTGTTGAGAATGCAACGACTGTTGCAGTGGCGGCTGCAACCTACGGTCTCATCGCGGGATGTATGATAGGCGGTCCCATTGCGTACGGAAAGATCCGCTCCTACGGACTGAAGTCCGCGGGGCTCCGCGCGCAGGGACAGCTCGCAGATGCACCTGCTGCGGTGGGGGATACAGAGGTCCTGACAGAGGAAAATATCATGGACGCGGCGATATATATCGTCGTCGGTGTGGGACTTGGAACCATTGTCTCTGCGCTGCTCGGTCGCCTGATTACGCTCCCCGGCTATATCGGCGCGATGATTGTAGGAGCCATCATCCGCAATGTGCAGGAGATGCGCAGAGTGAAGATGCCCATGCAGGAAATGGGAACGCTCGGGAATGTCTGTCTGTCCCTTTTCCTCGGCCTTGCAATGATCAATCTGAAACTCTGGCAGCTGGTATCTCTGGCACTTCCCATGGTGGTGATACTGTTGCTTCAGACGGTGATCATGTTCCTTTATGCCTCATTCGTAGTTTTTAACGTTATGGGCAGAGACTACGATGCAGCGACGATATCCTCCGGCTTCTGCGGCTTCGGCATGGGGGCAACTCCGAATGCCATGGCAAATATGCAGGCGATCACCAATGCTTACGGCCCGGCCCCAGTGGCCTTCATGATCGTGCCGCTGGTCGGTTCGCTCTTTATTGACTTTTTAAATGCGGCGATTATTACAGGATTTGCAAATGTTCTTTGAAACAGCATAAGCGGGAATGGGACGCTCCGGAGTGCAGAAGACGTCAGCTGTTCAGCGCGTTAACGGGTTGCCTATCGCTATCCGCGATAACCGCATAGAGAAGTCTGATAACCGTTCCTGTAGAAATAGTATATAATGGAAGCTATGATATGATTCATCGCTAGATGAATTGCACCATGAACACATTAACCTTTATAATTTTATAGGAGGAATGTTACATGAACGCTTATATCGAGAGAGTGATTGAAGACGTCAAGAAGAAGTACGCCGATCAGCCTGAGTTCTGCCAGACCGTTGAGGAAGTTCTTTCTTCTCTCAGCCCGCTGATTGATGCGCATCCGGAGTATGAGGAGAATGCAATCCTCGAGAGAATGGTAGTGCCGGAGAGAACCATCATGTTCCGCGTTCCGTGGGAGGATGATAACGGAAAGCTTCACGTCAATACCGGTTACAGAGTACAGTTCAACTCTGCAATTGGACCGTACAAGGGCGGCCTTCGTTTCGCTCCGAACGTAAATATGTCTGTTGTCAAGTTCCTCGGTTTTGAGCAGGTTTACAAGGATGCGCTGAGCACCCTGCCGATCGGCGGTGCAAAGGGCGGCGCGGACTTCGATCCGAACGGCAAGTCCGATAAGGAAATCCAGAGATTCTGCCAGTCCTTCATGCAGGGCCTCTATAAGTTCATCGGACCGGATGTTGACTGCCCGGCTGGCGACCTCGGTGTCGGCGGACGTGAGATCGGTTATATGTTCGGTGCATGGAGAAGACTGACCGGCTCCTATGCGAACGGTGCTCTTTCCGGTAAGGATCCGCTGTTCGGCGGCTCTGCATTCCGTCCGGAGGCTACCGGCTACGGTGCTGTCTACTATCTCCAGTCCGTACTCGAGCACGAGAAGGATGAGATGAAGGGCAAGAGAGTTGCGGTTGCAGGCTTTGGTAATGTTGCATGGGGCGTCTGCAAGAAGCTCGCTGCACTCGGTGCAAAGGCTGTTACCCTGTCCGGACCGGACGGATATGTCTATGATCCGGAGGGCGTTGTGACTGAGGAGAAGATCAACTTCATGCTTGAGATGAGAGCTTCCGGCCGCAACAAGGTTCAGGATTATGCTGACAAGTTCGGCGTTGAGTTCTTTGCGGGCCAGAAGCCGTGGGGCCTGAAGGATGTTGATATCGTTATGCCCTGCGCGACTCAGAACGACGTAGACCTTGAGCAGGCAAAGAAGATCGTTGCAAACGGCATCAAGTACTACATCGAGGTTGCGAACATGCCGACCACCAACGAAGCTCTGAAGTTCCTCATGGAGCAGAAGAACATGATCGTTGCTCCGTCCAAGGCTGTTAACTGCGGTGGTGTTTCCGTTTCCGCACTTGAGATGTCTCAGAACTCCGAGAGACTGTTCTGGGAGGGCGAAGAGGTTGATAAGTGGCTGCACAGAATCATGAAGGGCATCCATGACAACTCCGCAGAGGCTGCCAAGAAGTACGGCCTCGGCTACAACCTCGTTGCAGGCGCAAACATTGTTGGCTTCGAGAAGGTTGCCAACGCTATGGTTAAGCAGGGCCGCGCATATTAATCCATGCGCTTCGCTCGGTTCACTTTAAGGTGAGCTCATAAGCTCCGCACAGGTTCCGGTCACCCCCTTGGATCGGAACCTGTTCTACGGGCTGATCCGGAGGATTGAGTGTGACCGGGCCCTCAGGGCCCGGTCATTTGACTATCAGACAGAGCTTTGGCCTTGAGCCGGGTACGGCCGTGCAATGATGAACAGCAGATAAATCGCGAAAGGAGAATTGTACTATGAAATGCTTGATTACCGATGCGGTATATGCCGGAATCGCAGAAGAGCTGAAGAAATATATGGAGGTCAAAACCTCTGATGGGAAGCCGCTCTCCAAGGAAGAGATGATAAAGGAGATCGCAGATGTCGATGTGCTGATTATGCGCGTTGATCCGAAGATTGACAGAGATATCCTTGACGCAGCTAAGCAGCTGAAGGTCATCGGTGTCTGCGCAGTTGGCCTGAATCACGTCGATATGGAGTATGCGAAGGAGAAGGGCATCCAGGTCTTCAACGCACCCGGACTCAATGCAAATGCGGTCGCAGAGCTCACGATCTCCAAGATGCTCGACATCTCCAGAAACACCATCCCGGCAAACTATGATGTGAAGGTCAACCACATCTGGGATAAGTACAAGTACATCGGCCGCGAGCTTCGCGGAAAGACGCTCGGCATCATGGGCTTTGGCCGCATTGGCCGCCGTGTCGGTGAGTTGGGCAAGGCGTTCAAGATGGATATCGTTGCCTACGATCCCTACTTAAAGCCGGAGGATTTTGAGAGAGAGGGCGCAAAGGGAATGGGTGTTGAGGAGCTGATCAAGGCTTCCGATTTTATCTCCATCCACGTTCCGCTGACACCGGAGACCAAGGATCTCTTCAATAAGGAGTCCATTAAGATGATGAAGGACGGCGCAGTGGTTCTGAACATGAGCCGCGGCGGCATCGTCAATGAGGCAGATATGTGTGAGGCTCTGAAGGAAGGCGGAATTGGCGGCTATGCTTCTGACGTTCTGGAGAATGAGCTTGCCGGCAGCGGACTCAGCGGAAACGATGAGTTCACAAACCCGCTGTTTGACTGTGATAACTTTATTATCACTCCGCATCTCGGCGCTCAGTCTACGGATGCGGCAAGAGATATCGGCGTTTACATCACGGGCAAAGTGAAGGAAGTTATGGGTTTTAATTGATGAGGGTATGAGAGTCAAAATATAGAGGACATCGCCGCCTGCTCCTGTGGAGCAGGCGGCGATGTCCCTTTTAGGCGGACTTTTGAAAAGAGATATTGCGGCACAGTGATGCCTGCTGTTTTGGCGTGGACAGAAGAGGTATTCCGGGTCTATAATGAAGCCCTGAAATCAGGGTTCTTGTGCAGATATCAGATCATCGCTCAGGCAGGAAAGGACGGAAATGAAATGTCACTCACACCGCTCACGTTTTTGATTGTATGCCCGCTGGTTTTTGTGGCGGGTCTGGTAGACGCCATCGGAGGCGGAGGCGGGCTAATCTCGCTCCCGGCCTTCCTTTTTGCGGGCCTGCCGGTGCACCTCGCGGTTGGAACCAACAAGCTCTCCTCCGCCTGCGGAACTACGCTCGCCACTGTGCGTTTTGCGAGAAAGAAGATGATCAACTGGAGTCTGGCGCTGCCGACAATTGTAGCGGCGGTCGTTGGTTCCTCGCTGGGCGCACACATTTCCCTCCGCCTGGACGAGCGGGTGATGCTGGTTATTCTTCTGGCAATATTGCCTCTTGTTGCTTTTGCCGTACTGAACAAGCACATACTGAAGGATATCGGGAAGGAACATGAGCGCATCACCCGGAGGAGCTATATCAGCGCGACGCTCGCTGCCTTTGCGGTCGGGATGTATGATGGGCTGTATGGCCCGGGGACCGGAACCTTTCTCATAGTGCTGCTGACAATTTTTTCAAAGCTCAGCATGGCCACTGCGAATGGACAGACAAAGGCGATCAATCTCACCAGCAACCTGACCTCCCTGGTGATCTTTCTGATGAACGGGACCGTGCTCATTCCGCTCGGGGCAGCCGCGGCGCTCTGCAATATGCTGGGGGCTTATATCGGCTCAGGAATGGTGATGGAGAAGGGCAGTAAAATTGTGCGGCCCATCATGCTGGCAGTGCTGGTTCTGCTGTTTCTGAAGGTAGTGTCGGAGTTGCTGTAGAAGTGTGGCGGAGGGAGAAGGTATGGCAAGATTACTGAAGGGCGCTCCGGTTGCCGCAGCAATCAGCGCGGAGCTTGCGGAGCGGGTGAAGAAGCTTAGGGAGAGAGGTGTCGTGCCGACGCTTGCGACTGTGCGGCTGGGGGAGCGCCCGGCGGATGTGGCCTATGAACGCGGCGCTGGAAAACGCTGTGAGAAGCTGGGCATCGCAGTGCAGCGCTATGTGCTCCCGGAAGACTGTTCGAGAGAGGCGCTGCTCTCCTGTATACGGGAGATCAATGAGCGGGAAGAGATTCACGGCTGTCTGATGTTTCGCCCGCTTCCGGATCCGGAGGCGGAGCGTGAAGTATGCGCACTGCTTAATCCGGAGAAGGATATGGACGGCATCACCCGCGGAGCACTGGGAGATGTGTTTACCGGCGGGAAGGGGAGCTTTCCGCCGAGCACAGCGCAGGCATGCATGGAGATACTGGATTTTTATGGCTATCAGGTAAGGAGCGCCCGTGTTACAGTGATCGGTGCGAGCCTGGTTATCGGGAGACCGGTCGGAGCCATGCTCTTAAACCGCTGCGCGACACTGACCATGTGCCATATTGATACGGTAGACACCGCCGCACACGCAAGAAATGCGGAGATCCTGATCTCCGCCGCAGGCTGCGCCGGGCTGGTGACGAGAGAATATGTGTCTCCGGGGCAGGTGGTGCTGGACGTCGGAATCAATCAGGATCAGGACGGAAACATCTGCGGAGATGTATGCTTTGATGAGGTCGAGCCTGTCGTGGAGGCGATCACCCCGGTGCCGGGCGGGGTCGGAACTGTGACCTCGGCAGTGCTCGCCAAGCATGTGGTGGAGGCCGCAGAGCGGGTGATGAAGAGAGAATTGGTGGTGAAGTAATTTTGCGCTTGGACTAATATTGAGAGATTTCTTGAATAATTCTTAGTGGGGGCTGTTGTTTTTTTTTAACAACAGCCCCCACGCTTGTTGGTATGGCATGTTTCCTGCTCATTTTTCGGAACACGAAAAGTGAACAGGAAACAAAAACCTAGGTGGGACACCAATCGGTTTTAGCCTTAGATAAAAACCACCGGCTAGGCTGGTGGCCATGACTACGAAGAACATTTTCGTTTCTAAAATCAGAGCTTTTATACTGTGAAATTAAGTATCAAAATCATCCTTTAAATGAATATATATATTTTTATATTTTTGATATTGGCGGTTATACAATTTTGCGTTGTCGATATTGGGAACTATTAAAGCTCCGTGTGAGGCAAGTTCTTTTCCGTATTCGTTGGTGATTTCTTTGATTCCAACGCTTTGCGCAGCAATTATCATATCGCCAAGGGTTTCTGTTTCTGATGTTTTTAATTGTATTACGGGGAGATTTAATACATCAGATATAATTTGACACCATATTTGGCTTTGGGCACCGCCGCCCCCAATGGGAATAGGGGCGTTGGAGGGATTTGACTTTGGGAATTCTTCTAAACAGTGTTTGATTGAAAAAGCAACACCTTCCATTATCGCGCGTATAAATGTGGCATATGTGGTGTCCAAGGAAATGCCAAAAAAAACGCCCTTGGCTTTAGAATTCCAAATAGGGGCTTTTTCTCCATTTAAATAGGGAAGATAAATCAAGCCACCAGAACCGGGATAAACCTGTGCAGCCATGTAATCCATATAGTCATAGATACTCCAACCGCGTGTGCGGGCATCGGATTCTATTGCCCGTCCAAAAACATCTCGGAACCAACGTAATGAAACCCCGGCGTTATCCGTGGACTGTATTATAGTATAAAGACCTTTGTAAGGAGATCTTGTGGTTAATAATTTGTGATTAAGAGGTAGCTGGTCAGAAATATAACAGATTCGTGCGCTGCTTCCAATGGTAATAGCCATATCATTAACGTTGACAGCCCCTGAAGCGAGGGTAGAGACGACTGTATCGAGGCATCCTGCGCACACTGGTGTACCTGCAGTTAATCCGGTTATCTTTGCGGCGGTTTCGGTTACAACGCCTACTATGTCTGTAGGTTCGTATAGCGGAGGTAAAATTCTTGCGGGGATTCCGGCCTTGTTTGCAATCTCTGCGTCCCATTGTTCGGTATGGATATTTCCTAATAGAGTTAAACTCATTCTGGGAATATTCATCGAAAATATTCCGGTTAGTTTATATATTATATACCCACTGGGCATTAATATTTTATATGCTTTGGTAGATAATTTTGGGAAATGATTAAAAAACCATTTTATAGAAGGTAAACTAAAAGAGCCCTTAGCTAACTGATTGTTACAATGAGATTCGATAAGGTCATTGCCGATATTTTTTTTGAGCCATTCAACTTCTTTGTCTGCGCGTTTATCCTGGTGACCAATTGCGTTATATAAAGGAATGCCATTTTTGTCTACTATGGTGATTGCATTGGTACAACTAAGCCCAATGGCTGCAATCTCAGCTGGATTAATCTTTTTATCAGCGAAAATTTGTTTTAGATTGGAACAGGTTGCCTGCCACCAAACGTCAGGATTCTGCTCGGTCCATTCGGGACGCGGGTGTATCATAGGGTATTCGGTGTAGGCCTGTGCTATTATAGTGCTATCTTTATTATAAAGGGTACATTTAGTGCCGGTAGTGCCGATATCAATTCCTAATAATGTAATAGCAGAATGGTTTTTCATGAAAGCTCCTTTTGAATAACAGAAGTTGTCTGAAGTTATATGATTGGATCTGTGATTCCCAACTGTTGCTGTTGAACACCGGTTAGGGTTATGCCTTGTCCGCGTAAAAACACGTGTAATTTTGCCTCTTCTTCGATTTCTTCAGCTGTATTAATTGCAGATTCCAAAGAACTATCGGTGACTATATATCCATGATTTTGCAGTAGCACAGCCTTGTGGCTTTTTAATGCTGAATAAACCATTGTACTAAGCTCTTGAGATCCAGGCGTTGCATATGGGATTAACGGTAAACGGCCAACGCGCATACCGTAACCGGGGGTGTATATTGGGATGGCGCATTCTTTATTAATGTTATTTGAGCAAGCCAGAATAACAGAAAATGTACTGTGTAAATGTACGACGGCCCTGACAGTATTTTTTTTGTAGCACATTAAATGCATTCTCCATTCTTTTGAAGGAACAAGGCCGTTACATGAAAGGTAAGAGCCATCCTCGCGTAATAAAACAAAATCAGAAGCAGAAAGCGACTCAAAACTTTTTCCTGAAGGAGTTATGAGTACGCCGTCATCACACATAAGACTGATATTTCCGCCTGAGCCACAGGTTAAACCTTTTGCTTGAATCATATGGCAATAGTTTAATAATTTTGGAATTATATCTGTTGATCTCACTTGTTGCCTCCATAAATTTGGGTAAAAAATATAAGTAAAAACTACATATCGATATTATAACAAATAATTAAATTAATATATATATAAATAAAAAAGCAGCGATATATTTGTGGATATTATACAAAAAATATATAATAATTTAGACTAAAAATAGAGTTTAATTAAGGTTTGAAATGTGATAGTATGCAAATAAATAAAAAAATTTAGGTAAAAAAGAGGGCGAAGTGGATAAAAATATTGATAGATCATTGGTGGATAATATAGCGAGTTCAATTAGAAATAAGATTTATACAGGGAAATATCCTGCAGGAAAGAAATTAATTGTACGAGAGTTATCAGAGGAGCTTGGTGTTAGCCATACTCCAATAAAGGATGCGTTGAATCGTTTGGTGGCGGAAGGATACGTTGAGGATTTGCCAAGACGCAGCATGATTGTGAAAAGGTACACGAATTCTGAACTGATTGATGCTCTTGAAGCACGTCTTATGTGTGAGATATTTTATGCGGATAATATTATTAAAGAAGCTCGCGAACATACGGAGATGATTGCAGAATTGGATGCTGTTTTGGAAGAGATGAGGAAACAAATTTCCGCCAGAGCCAGCATTCAGTATGAGGACTGGGTGATTAATGAAACAAAATTTCATCGGTGTTACATGAGATATTGTGGGAATGAAAAGGTTTATCAGTATTATATGGAACTTGACACAAATAAAACTACTTATTTGGCATATTTGGAATCAACACATGCTCCATTAAAACTTAGTATTTTGGAGGCGAATCTTATAGAACATCAAGCTATAGCAGATGCAATACGTGCATTGGATGCACGTCGGATGATTAATGCAGTAATTAGACATATTTTGAGGGCGTGCGACGATTACGTTATTGATGAAGAAACTCAGATGAAATGCTTGAAACTGAGGAATATCAAAAGAGTATATGAGACGTAAAGAACACAGATATTCTAAATGTAAATTCAGCTTTAAGAAATTAGGCTGAGTGCATATACAGTTACTAACGAGTTAAAATATATTAAGGAGGAATGTGTTGTGAAAAAGATTATAGTGTGTGTTATTGCAGGAGCTATTGCTCTGACGTCATTATGGGGGTGCGGAGTGAAGAGCCCTGATCAAACTACAGTGCCAGAGAGTAGTACAGGTGTTGATGCAGGAAGTACTGCAGGAGAAAAAAGCCCTGATGGAAACGTCAATGTATATAAAATGAATATAGGTTCGGCTGTATCTTCGACAAATCCTTCAACTATTGCTTTGCAGAGTTTTAAAGAAGCCGTAGAGTCAAGAACTAATGGAGGAATTAAAGTTCAGATTTTCCCGGATTCAGCTCTCGGCGGGGAGACGGACCTTGTGGAGCAGGTGAGAAATGGAGATACAGAAGCATGTGTTCAAATGGGAGCGGCTAATTTTTCAAGCATTAATCCGGAAGTGAATTTTGCGTTATTACCATTTCTTTTTACAAATATTGATAACGCTAGAAAAGCGTGGGATGGAGAACTTGGAGAAAAATATGCTTCGGAATTGGTTGAACCTATGGGATATAAAGTGCTTTCAATTTGGGAATCGGGATATCGTCATATGACAAATAATACGCGTCCAATCGCGGAGCCGGAGGATGTCAAAGGAATTAAATTTAGAACCAATGAGAATGAAATGAAGGTTGCTATGTATGATGCTCTTGATGCATCGGTTGTAATTATGCCATTTTCAGATGTATATACAGGGTTGCAAAATGGAACTATCAATGGGCAGGAAAACCCACTGGCCAATATTTATACATCTTCTTTACAGGATGTCCAAAAGTATCTTTCTTTGACCGGACATATGTATGATGCAGCTCCTTTTGTCTGTAATGCCAATTGGTTTAACAGTCTTCCACAGGAGTATCAGAATATTCTTGTGGAAGAAGCAGCTAAGGCAAAGGAAATTGATTTGAAAGAAAATGATGAAGAAAAGTATTTGAATATGCTAAAGGATGCAGGAATGGAAGTAAATAATGTAAACAGTGAGGCGTTCCAGAATGTCATGAAGCCTATCTGGCAGGATTTTGCAAATAAATATTCAGATGGTCAATCGTGGATTGATTTAGCGACGTCTTTTAATAAATAATGTTTACATGATATTAAATGTTGTGGAATAATACAGGCTTGTTTCGCTTCGGGAAGGAAACAAGCCTGTATTATCAGGAAGGGAGAGCAAAAATTGCTGATCTTTTTGAAAATCATTAAAAAGGGGTTGAGATTACTGAGTTGTTTTACGATTTGCTTCTTGACAGTTATAGTGGCGATGCAGGTTGTTAATCGTAATTTTTTTGGTCATTCCTTTACTTGGGTTGAAGAAGTTGCGAGTATATTAATGATTTATGTGACTTTTTTTGGAGCTGCAATAGCGACGATTAATAATAGTAATACTAGAATAGATTTTTTTATCAGGCTATTACCGAACAAACTATATAGTATTTTTGAGATGATTGATGATTTAATAAGTATAGCTTTTCTGAGTATAGTTATAAGATACTCGTATTTAGGAGTACTAAAGAATTTTTCAATGCATACAGCGGCATTACATTTACCAATGAGCATCAATTACTTGGCTATTGTGCTGGGATCAATATTGATGATTGCATTTTATCTGGCGCATTTGTATGTTGTTATTTGCAAAATGATGGGAAGAGATGTTTCTTTTATGGAGGAGGCTTTTAATCAATGAGCGCAGGGCTGATGTCACTGTTCATTTCTTTAGGGATTTGTCTTGTTATTGGCGTTCCTGTGGCGTTTTCAATTGGCATATCCTGTATGACCTTGTTGTGGATAGATGGAGGTCCGGATTTATCGATTGTTGTGCAAAGGATGGTTGGGGGTGCAAAGAGTTTTAATATGTTAGCAATGCCTATGTTTATTTTTGCGGGCTCGTTGATGGTTTATGGAACTACTCCCCGACTTATTAAACTGGCTAATATGCTTTTAAGAAAAGTGCCGGGGGGATTGGGGGCAACGGCAATGGCGGCCTGTGGTTTTTTTGGAGCGGTTTCTGGATCAGGAGTAGCTTCTGCAGCGGCAATTGGAAAGATCATGGGGCCTTCAATGATTGAATCGGGTTATCCCAAGGCGCTTACTGCTGGCCTAATTGCTGCGGGGGGCACCATGGCCTGCATTATTCCTCCAAGTATTGTAATGGTCGTGTATGCACAAGCTTCAGGTGTATCTGTGGGAAATATGTTTTTGGGTGGTGTACTACCAGGCATATTATGTATAGTTTCGTTGATCATTATGAATGGCTTTTTTGCTTCTAAAAGACAAAAACAAGAGAATAAAGATCAGCATGTCTATACAGCAAGGGAAAGAGTTGAAATAATTGTCAGCGCGTTACTTCCTCTATTGATGCCTGTTGCAATATTAGGAGGTGTTTTTTCCGGAATATGTACTGCGACAGAGGCTGCGGTGGTGGCCGTAATTTATGCGTTTATTCTTGCAACGTTTGTTTATAAAGAGCTTTCTGTTAATGAATTTGTGAAAGTTGCAGCAGATAGTGTTGTTACAACGGGCGTTATAATGATTATCATATCAATGGCAACCCCTTTTGGTTGGATTATGTCGATTCAAAATGTTCCAGCCCTGTTTGCAACTTGGCTGCTGAATGTAACAAATAATCCATATATGATAATGGCCTTTATGATTTTGCTGCTATTGTTATTAGGGACTTTTATGGAAACTGTATGCATCATTATTTTAGTGACACCGATATTATTACCTATTGCTGTGTCCATTGGAATGAGTCCTTTACATTTTGGAATTGCGATGCTCATGGCGCTTATGGTGGGAAGCTTAACGCCTCCTCTGTCAGTTAATTTATTTACTTCGTGTCGTGTATTAAATATGAAAATAGATGAGGCGTTCCCGGATACCATTTATGTAATTGCAACAGTTACAGTTATGGCAGTGCTTACTTTTGCTGTACCGCAGATAACAGAGCTATTGCCATGTTTGTTGGGGGGGAGCGTATAACCTGATAGTAGGATGAAGCCTTTTTATAGAGCTCAATGGGGGGAGCTGGTAAAGAATTAAGTTTCCATAGATGGAACCCTCACTTGTAAAACGAGATGCAACCCCTCTCACCCTGCCCTGAGTCCATAGTTGCTTATAAATGAATACCCTCCGGGAGGTTGCATTCCGGTTTACAAAGAGACTGGCTGGTGCTGGTCTCTTTTTGATGATG